>JAITST010000511.1 GCA_031287585.1 Planctomycetaceae bacterium
AACGCTGGGAGTGTACCAAATAAAAGGACTAACCGTGAATGCTAAAAATGAGTACATCAATGTAAGCCGGATGTGGGAAATCTACAAGTCCGGTTTGAAGAGGGGCAAGGAATGCCTCGCCTACTCGACTGGTGAAAAAATCCGTGAACAGTTACCAGCATAACTCCATCGTCGTATTCAGAAGTTTTACAAGAAAAAAAGTGCGGGAAACATTTGCTCCCCGCACCTGCGTAAAATCATTTCGTAAAATTACTTACTTTTACGAATCAATCCGAGACCAACTGCACCGAGACCGAAAATTAATATGCTTGCCGGTTCGGGCGTGGCGTTGGTTGGCGGTTCAGGCGGAGCATACGGATTTGCCGCCGACGCAACATAGAGCCGGTCTTGCGAATTCACACCCATTGCTCCCGGCGTTTTGGACGTAACATTCATTACGAAAACGCTGTAATCGCCTATCTCACTATAAAAATTGTTAGGATCATAAGCTTGAGTCCAATAATCCATATCCGAGTTGGTTCCCCGTAGCAAGTCGTTCAACGCGGAACTCAGTCCCTCACCGGTATTGGGATCACCAATGAGATACCGGATGGCGGCTCCAACGCTGTTGTAGTCGTAACCGGACAACTGGTTGGTGGCAAACATCGTGTAAAGGTAAGCCGCTCCGACTGTCAGGGCATTACCCGATGTCGTCTGGCTTTTTCCGTTGGCGTAGTTAAGTTTGCCAAGACTCTCGTCATGGGATTTAACATTCGGTTCGACACAGAAGGAATAAAGATACGTGAATTCCTTCTGTGTTATTCCCTTGGAGCGATGGTATGCGCTCGTGTCGGCAAATTCCTTACCTTTAATGTTGTCCAGACGGCTCGCACCGGAATCACCGCCTTTAACGATGAAGTTTAGCCCCGTTCCGCCGTTCATACTGTTAAAATTGTTTACAACGCTTGCAGCGTCTAAAACACCAGTGACCATACCGGCTGAAGCGGTCTTGAACGAACCTACCAATAAGGTAACAATTACAACCTGCAACGCAAAAAATGATTTGAAACTTTTCATTTCACACCTCTATTCTATTTTTGATTTTCATTAACTGAACACTTTGCCGTACCGCGAATACTTATTCGCTAACAAGTGCGGCTGATATTACAGTATGCAATAGTTATACCAAGCATTGCCTAATGTTATGATTTTTTTGTTTTAATTCATAACATATTGTTATTTATACTGTTAGCAAAAAAAATAAAACAAGAGGAAAAAATTGGAACGCCAAACAGAAATCTCAAGTAATACTGAATATGTGTTATTTTAATGTTGCAATTGTTAAAATGTATCATTTTAACACACGCTTCGCTTGTAAACAAACGAATTTCTGATTACTTTCGCGGTTGAAAATTGCTACTGAGGCGCATTACGACACAAACAATTTTCAATCGTGGCAAGACATTACAGTTGAAAACTGTTCGTACTGAAAAACGTAACCCTTGTTTACAAGACGCAAACAAGGGAGAGTAACACAATTTTCGACTGTAACAAGTATATTAGAATCCGGCGATACCTGCCTGATCAAACAGTAGTTTGTTGGTATCAAGAATAATCTTCACGCTCTCACCGACTTTGCCGAGTCCGCGAATGTATTGCGCACTTTCCGCACCGCCGCCTTTCGGTGGAGGCGAGACGTTCTCCTCTTCAATTGAACGGACTTCGTTGACAGTATCAACTACTAAACCAACCTGACTCCCGTTCAGGTGAACAACGACGATACAAGTTCGCTCATCGTAATCGCGCCCCGGCATATTGAACCGTAACCGCATATCAATTACCGGAATAACTTGACCGCGCAAGTTCACAACACCCTTGACATAATGCGGCATATCAGGGACTTCCGTTACTTTCTGAATACCGACAATCTCGGTCACATGCCGAATCTCAAGGCAGTAATCTTCGTCGCCCAGCCGGAACGACAAGTACATATCCTTCAACGTGTCTTCGGTCTCGTCGGCAAACGTGCCGTCTTTACCGGCTTGCATCACATCCGAATTTTTTTCCAAAATCTCTGACATAGTTAATCCTGTTGTTATCCATTGTTTGTGTAACTAACAAACCCGAACGCAACGTAACAAACCGCCGCGTCCACATTAAAATAAGATGAATCCAAAACCACACGCGAAATGCCGCAGTGGTCATCTGTCGTCAATCTTACAATATCTTTTCATTTTTGCGTTTGTAAATCTATGATATTTAGGCAAAATATCACTTTCACGTAAAGTTAAAAGGTTTTTATTGTTACAATACGCATAACCCTACCATATTTCGCACTTGACACGAAACAGTAAGATTGTTACCCTTCACCATAGAGCCAACTATCTTATTATAGAAAAGTTTCTGATGTTCGCATACTATCACACCTTTTTCACCCCAAATCAAATGCCCAGTGTCAAACATTATATCATTATCTGTCTCGTGTTGCCGTATATACTGAATACCGCGTTTGCGCAACCTGCAATGCCGCCAACTCCGCGACCGACAACGCAACTGCCGCAACCGCCGATGCCGTCGTATCAACCCGCGAACCAGTGGGATGGTTACTCGCCGAAAACGAATAACCTGAATCCGCCAATTCCGCAGATTCAACCGAATGGCAACGTCGCGATGACAACTAAAACACCAACTGTTATGTTATTGAAAACCGGAATGTTAGTCGAAGGAACAATCAAACAAATCGAAACTGGCTATCAGGTCAAAACGTATTTTGGAAGTATGACTGTACCGTTAGCCAATGTCGAACGGCTCGGCAGCAGTAAACAGGAAATCTATCAGTACAAGCAATCGTTGGTATTTTCCGAAAATACACAAGACCTGATAAAACTCGCGGAGTGGTGTTTGGCGAACAACATGAAAGAAGAAGGTATCGCCGAGTACAGACGCGCGAAAGAATCCGCGACAAATCAGCACCTCGTTAAGTATATTGAAGAACGCCTAGCCACACTCACAAACGTAAAATCGAATTCGGACTACGTAATGTTACCATCCGAAACACCGGAAACAGAAAACGTATCCGAATACGCGAGTAACAACGGTACCAACATAGATGACAATCTCGGAGTTTGGAGTGCGAAGGTACCGCGAAGTGTGTACGACGGATTCGCGAAAAAAATCCAACCGATACTGGTAAACCGTTGCGGAGCGAGCGACTGCCACGGGTCAAAATCGGAATCTGAGTTTGTATTGTTCACAACACGCCAACACGGTACAAGTGCGACAATGCGTAATTTGCGTTCAACGTTGAAATACATAGACTCAACAAGTCCGAATGAAAGCCCGTTGCTAGCATTGCCAATGCAAATTCACGGACGCACAAAACCCGTATTCACGAAGCAAAACCACGCTCAGTTTGAAACATTACAGCAGTGGGTAACATCGGTGGTAACATCAAGTATAGTACAACGTAATCACTTACTAACAGAACAATCCGCAAACCAAGCGGAAGCGTTATCAAATTGGGAAAAAGTACCAATATGGGAAACCGTAGAACCAAACCAACAGCCAGTAGCCAACGAGTGGCAACCATCAGAAAAAAAACAAATGGAAAAACCAAAATCACAGCCGCCAATAAAACGAACCGACCCATTCGACCCTGAAAATTTCAAC
>JAITST010000136.1 GCA_031287585.1 Planctomycetaceae bacterium
GTAACCGAACAAATTCAAAACCTTTGCACCGGAACGCAACATCAACAAGTTGGTTATCGTTTCCCAATTCACGGCGTGTTCGGGAAATATACCGATATGTCCAAACGGAGTAAATTTAAGTTCAAACACAAGTTGACCAGACGTAATTGTCCACGATTCCGGCAGCGGTGACAAGACCGGCTTCCACGTTCCGCGTCCGACAGGATTAACGCGGCGGTCAACTTTGTCGATGAGGAAGATGGCATCAACATCTTTCCAAAGTTCAACGTTACCTTTACGTGTACCATCGACGGAAGGATAACGGCGGTTCAATACGTAAGAACCAAACCGCTCCAGACACCGCCCCTCGCCAAAGTCAAGAAGTTGATACTGTTCTGGTGGGAAAAACATTATATGATAAATTAGGAAAGTATTTTATGATTAAAATAATAGTCCGAAGCGTAATCGCGTGAATTTCGCATTACTGTTTACGCTCCTGCTCGGTTAAAACTTACGGCGATAGACAGACTAACTTCTATGTTTCGATTGTATAAATGCGAGATTGATTACACACCAACAAATTCCGGTACAACCAACTTCGGCACAACTCCCGCTTCGTAGGCACGTTTCAGTAATTCCTTTACCGATTGACGACCGGTTTCTTTGAAGTCTAGTGTCCAATCGTTGACGTACATTCCCACGAACTCGTCGGCATCGGCACGCTCTAAACCGCGTCCGTATTTCATAGCATAGTCCAGTGCTTCCTGACGATGTTCCAAACCGTAACTTATGCTTTTGTATAACAATTTTACTACGTCCGTTATTGCGTTGCCCGGCAGGTCTTTGCGGATAGCGTTTGCTCCAAGCGGCAACGGCAAGCCCGTTTCGTTCATCCACCAAACACCCGTATCAACTATCGCTTCCAGCCCGTGACGCTTGTATGTTAGTTGCCCCTCGTGAATGATTATGCCCGCGTCATAGTTACCCGCGATTACCTCTTCCATAATCGTGTCAAACGGAACCGTCACCAACTCCACCTGTTCACCAACTTTGAGATTCTGCGAATGCAACCACAGCGACAACGCAAGATACGCCGTTGTCAACGTACCCGGAACCGCGATACGACGCAAGTTACTCGCGGTCACGTTCGGCTTTGCGACAAGTATCGGACCGTATTTGTCGCCCATACTTGCACCACAGTTACACAACGCGTAAACATCGTTCAGATACGCATACGCGTGAACACTCACCGCCGTTAGTTCCAACTCGCCGTGAAACGCGCGGTGGTTGAGCGTTTCAATATCGACTAACTCGTGTGTGAAACGATATTGCCCCGTTTCCAATTTGCCGTTCGACAAAGCGTGAAACATAAACGCATCGTCACTATCTGGACTGTGTCCTACTCTTATTAGCATAGTTTTTATAACTATTGTAAAGGATTGAAATTATTGATGAAGAATTATATGATTGGGGGAACGTGAAATGTGTCATTAAATACTGCCAAACATAAAAGATAAGTTTCCGACCAGCAAACGGAAGTCTGCCTACTTCGCTCGCGTCCACTTGTTATCTTTCTCTTTGTACTTACTGAAACGGTCTGTCAGGAAGTCAATGACTAAATTTGTTACTCCTGCTTTATCGTCATTCAGCAGCGCCGCTCCCTTTTCTGCGGATTCTACCGTTATTGTTGGTAAACGCGACTCAATACCGGTTTTGTCCGCGTCGGCTGTTAGTTCCTTTGGTGTCAACAACGCCTCTTTTATTTTCGCCGCCAACTGCATACCGTTCGGATTATTTGCCGACGTTATTATCATAACTTTGACATTATCCTTGAAATTCTTCGATGCCTCCTTGAAATACAAAACAAAATTCTGGTCTGAACGCAACGGTGCCGGATTGATTAGTACCAGCATCTTGGTATGATGGTCGGCACCGCGTCCCCAATCACGGATTGCCCAGTACGTCGCCAACGCCGCACCGATATCGCTGCCGATAACTACCAACTTATTCATATTGAGATAACCGCCATCGTTTTGAACCCGCATATATCTGTTGAACAACGGAATGTCAAACATTGTCATCGCGTCGTAATCTTGCGGCAACAAATCCTCCGCTTTAATCGTCACCAATTTAGGAACTACAATCGGCTCTTGTTCCGGCGGCATATTATCATCGTTCCTGTTGTTACCGCCTTTACCGACGAAACGCCTGTTACGTTCTTGTTGCGGCGGCTGCCAGTCTTGTTGCGGTTGCGGATTTTTCAATTCGTCGAACACGTAACGTTTGATACTCTTACCATGACCGCGTAAGTCCGGTGCGAGAACCGCCAACCCGTTACTACTCATCTTGTTCGCCAACATCGTGAAGTCACTACGGTCGCCATCGTTCCCGTGAAAGAGAACAACCGGAATAGTGTCCTTGTTTACGTTACCCGGAAAGAATGTCGCGGTAAGTTGGAAACCGTCCTGCGTAACACCCTGTTCAAGCGGCGGTCCCCAAGTTTCGCCGGACAAGTCACGTGTCTGCTTCATCGCGGCAAGCGTGTCTTCGTCAATTTTCTTTTCCGCCGCGTTGAGCGCGTTAGACATATTAAACAGTAGAACAACAACAAACATTCGCAATAACAATTTTGACATAACAATAAAAATTTGGTAAGTGGAGAAACAATCAGTAAAACATTCGGCGAACCGAAACAGCACACCATTTTACAGGATAATGTAAAGTTTGCAAGATGGTAATAAAACAGCCGCACGACTCGCAAGCGAGAGCATTGTGCGTTCACCTCCTTCGCTTGCAAGCCGGGCGGCTGTTGCTCTTTTGACGGTCACGGCTTCTATACCTTCAACGTCACCACATCAACATTTTTTGTTTGCGGCTGTTCCGCGTTTGAACATCTCGATTTTCTCATAGACTTTCCGTGTCTCGTCTGTCATATAGTTATGGTCGAATTGTTTTTTGAAACGTTCTTTTCCGTTGTTCGCTAACTGCTCGCGTAACGTTTTGTTGGTTGCTAATTTTATTATTGCTTCGGACAACGGTTTGATTGTTTTTGGCGGTAACAGGAAACCTGTTTCGTTTGGAATTACTACCTCTCTCGCTCCGTCAACGTCGTAACTTATTACCGGTTTTCCGCTCAATAGTGCCTGCGGCAGGACTCTTGCCAGTCCCTCACGCAAACTTGTGTGTACCATTATATCCGTCGCCGCGATGTACTTCGGGATTTCGTTTGGTTGTACCAAGCCCGTGAAGACAAAATTATTTGACAAGCCGCGACGCTCAATGTTTTCACGATGTTGCTTTGTCAACGTGCCGTCACCCACAAACATAAACTTTACTTTTGGACATTCCCGCAAAACGTCCGCCGCCGCTTCGATTACAAACTCGTGTCCTTTCAAGTTGAACAGCCGAGCCGCCTTTCCCACTACAATATCGTCCGCCGAAAATCCAAGTTGCCTGCGTGTTTCGTCGCGAAACTTTGCCGACTCCGTGAATGTTTCAACTTCCATTCCACTGTAAATCGTTGTAAACTTTTCACGCGGCGCAACACCCGCGTTCACCATCAAATCAGTCATCGCGTCCGCAACACATATAAAAGCGTCGCACGTCTTTTCGGCGTAACGTTCGCACTGTTGGTAAAACCATCGTGTTATCGGGTTTTGCTCGTCCCAAAACGGCGCGCCGTGAATACTGTGAACAATCGCCGGAACACCACACGCACGAGCCGCTAGCCGTCCCAGTATTCCCGCTTTCGCACTGTGGGTATGAACAACGTCCGGCTTAATTTCACGTAACAATTTTTTTATACCGACATACGCACGGTAATCGCAAAGCGGACTTATCGCACGCACAAGCGAATCAACATACTCAACACGAACATCGCCAACACTATCAAGCAACGCACCTTCAACACCAGTCTGCGTTCCGGTTATCAACACAACGTCATCGCGGTAGTTGCGTATCAAATCTTTACAGGTAAGCAGCGTATTTTCTTGCGCGCCGCCGATTATCATACGGGTTATTATGTGGACGATTTTCATTTGATAACACCATTTTTACAATAGACGGTAACGGAACGACGCTTCACACAGCCACGCTATACCATACCCACTACGGTTGATGATATGTTTCACGGTATCAATATCAATATCCATAACCAATACTTTGTGTTGGCTACGCTGCAATGAGGATTACAAACTCGTCACGGCGAGAGTACCGCTCGTTTGATTATCAAAAAATTCTCTCCCTGAAACTCTGTAAACTCGCCGTCAATTTTCCAGTACGTTTGTTCTTGCGTGTCGTTTACTACTTTCATCGCACGGTCTAAACATTGGTTTTCCAAACACGTATAACGCTCGTTTCCCGGTTGGAAAAACGCGGACGTTCGCGTGCCGATTTGACGGAAGACCACGTCCTGCGATTGAAACGATGTTCCCTCGCGTTGACGTTTTTTCGGTACGGTCGGCTTTATCTCCGCGTTCGGATTAACCGGTTGCGGTTGAGTTTTGTCGGCGGGCTTCGCTATGTCACGTTGTCCAAAAACGATCACGGGTAAGGCGATGAAACATAACGTTATGATTGTTACTGTAATGATTGATTTCATTGTTTTTTCCTATATTTTAGATTTATGATTTTAGATTTGTTGATTGCTATGATTTCTAAATCTAAAATCACAAATCTAAAATCTAAAATTCCTACACGTGTATCTCCACCACATCCTTGTCTTGCAACACGTAATCGCCTTTCATTGGTGTCCCGTCGTGGACTGCTGACCCCCATATTCTCCCAAACTTTAACGTCTTTACGTAGTCCTTGTGAATCAATTCCGCAAGGTCTAGCAACGTCTCACCGCGTTTGATTGTGAACGGCTTATCCATATCGGCTTCCTTTTTCGACGGTGCTTTTGTGTAAACCCGTATCACATCCATCGAGTCATAAACCGTGTTACGCAACGTTTCCAGTGTTGTAATGTCTGTCGAGTTAATCAAGTACTGTTTGAACGGCAATTTGCACAGTTCGTTCAACAACTCTAACCGTTCCGCCGCGCCGTCTGTATCAATCTTGTTTGCCAACAAAAACGTTTTCGTGAACGACAATCCGACATCTTCCTCGTCGAGCGAACTTTCCGTCGCGAGCCGTGTCTTCGTCGCGTTCAAACGATTGATAACATCCTGACACTGCTCAATTCCATCGTCGCTGGCAAGGTCAACCATCAACAGTACCAACTCCGCACTACGAATATAACCGAGTAAGTACGGTTCGAGAAAATCGGGCGTTATCGGCGGCGTGTCGATCAATTGCACAAACACATCTTCCCACTGCATCATACCCGGTTGTGGTTGTTGCGTTGTGAACGGATACGGCGCGACCTCCGGCGTTGCGCGTGTGAGCGTCATCAATAACTGACTCTTACCTGCGTTAGGTCCTCCGATAATGACCGCCGTTCCCGCACCCTGACGCGGAATCTTGAACGACCGCGAAACGCCAGCACCTTTTTTACCGCTCGCCTTCTGCGATTCGACTTCCTTGCGTTTCTCAGATATTTGCGTTTTCAGTTTCGCCTGTAAATGGTCCGTCGCCTTGTGCTTCGGCATCTCCGTAAGCATAACCTGTAACCATTTCAGTTCCTCTTCCGGTGTTTGAGAACGACGATAGTTGTCTTCTGCCTTCTTGTATTGTTGTGTTAGATTTGCTGCCATGAGTTGGTAAGTGCACTTTCCAAAAATTCACGATGGTAAATATGCGTAAAATACGGTATTGCAAAATGGTGTTTATTAAATGCGTTCTTGGCTTCTTCAGCGAAGAAGCGTTTAATTCAATGTAAAAATACACAAAATGCGTTTTTTATGGGGTGTTAGGATGGCACTTTTGCCGCAGTTACTTGGAAAGTGTAGGAATGTGATACACAATAGGCATCTTCTAAAAACCCCATCCATTCGATTAGCAAGTTCCTTATTTTACAGGATTAGTTGTTGTGAGTCAATAGGTTTTTAGAAGATGTCAACATAAAACAAATTTCACCTTATCGAACTAATTGTCGTACCGAACTAACATTTGAACATCAAAAAAATGCAACAGATTTTCCCAATAACAACTCTTTATTCCTAATCAATATCTGTCAATTCGAGCCAAGATAAACTTCTTTGAACCCACAACAACACCATCATCACAATCTTACAGATAACTATGATTGCAATAGTAAGCAGTGTTGGTGTGACGTACATCAAAATTTTATCTATAAAGTTATAATCTATCTCCCATTTTTGATGTCTTCTTTGGCGAAAATCTGTTTTGCCAAAACCTAGTCGCTCAATTTGGTAATCATCCAAAATTACACCTAATTCTTCAATTGTCAAACCTAGCCAACATTTTCGTTTTTTTGTGTCTAAAACAAACCAACCAAAATACGACGACGGAAGACCTTTGCCCGCTCCATATTTTTGCCGAATTGAAACGTTATACCCATACACAATATCACCATTTTGCATCAACAACACAATTTTAGGCGGTACAACTATTGATGTTCTATTTTTCAATTCGTTGTCAACGATGTTTTCTACTTTTTTCTTTGTGTCGTTGACGCGGCTGCACAATACAATTTCGGTATTCCAATCTGCACTATCGACTATATGTATATCATAAAAGTTGATTCGACGTATAGTATAACCATTCGCAAGTGAATGTTCAAATGACCATGAACTAACCCAATACAACGCTGTCATCACAGAATTGTATGTAACGATGATAGCAAGAACAACAAAAAGTTTTAATCTGTTTCATAATTTGTTGTGAGATTACTTTTTGCTCAATAGAGTGATATATTGGGTAGAAAATAGATTGATTTATGTTAATTA
>JAITST010000174.1 GCA_031287585.1 Planctomycetaceae bacterium
ATGATTGCTATTTTCATTATTTGTTTTTCTGTATTTTTACCACAAACAATTTTCAATCGTGTTCGGTATATGTCACTTTATCGCGCCCCCAACCAAACTTGCTATGTTTGATGTGAAAAGTTTTACCGCTATTGCCATCAGTATTATTCCGAAGAAACGACGCATAATAAAAATTCCGGCGGGACCTAGTACTCGACGAAACCATTTTAGGTTTTTTATTACCAGGTACACTAATGTAACGTTTAACAAAATCGCGACGAGGATATTTAGTACCGCGTACTCGGCTCGGATTGACAGTACCGTTGTCAGCGTGCCTGGTCCTGCTATCAACGGGAACGCTACCGGTACTACCGATACTGCGTCGCCGCTACTTTGTTCGTTATTGAAAAATTTTATCCCGAACACCATTTCGAGTGAGATTATGAACACAACAATCCCGCCTGCCGCCGCAAACGACGATATTTCAACGTGAAACAGCCGCAATATCCATTCGCCCGTAAACAAAAACACCACCAGAAAAAGCATCGTCGCGAGCGTAACCTTGCCCGGTGAGATTTTCATTCCGCTTTCTTGCAACGAAAGGAAAACCGGTATCGTTCCGATGACATCGAGAATCACAAACAGAATGATTGTCGCGCTTAATATGTGTTCTAAATCGAACGGTACGTTTGTTACGTTTGCTGTCGCGAGTAAAATAGTCATAGTTGATTTTATCAAAGTTGGTTGTTTATTTCATATAATAAAACTAGCCGAAATGCAGCCAGCGGTTTACCGTAATTATATCGCAACACAATCATCTCCGCAAGACTACCATCTCACGTGTTCCCACGCCAGTTCCTCATTATCTTCGTACTTTTTGTGTACAATTTCATCTACTGGTATTTCGTGTTTTTTGATTGCGTTGTCCCATAGTTCGGGATTGAAGTTTTCGTTCCACGCGTCCAAACGCGCCCCGTTATTGTACGCCGTTTCAATTACGTTCGACAAACGGCGGTCGCCACGTGATAGCAAGCCCTCCAACAAACTTGCCTTTGTTCCGTGATACTTCACCGATACTGACTTTACCTTGCAATTCCGTTTCAACTTAAAGTGAGCGTCTTGGAAATATCCGCCCGTTTGCATCGGCTGACGTTCAAACGGAGTGTGCGGCTTGGGAACAAAGTTTGATACGTTTGCGGTCACCGGCTGAACACGTCCCGTTACTCTCTTACTTAACGATGTTATGTCATACGCGATTTGCAGAATACCGTCAATATCCGCGTCGGTCTCTTCCGGTAAACCCACCATAAAGTACATCTTAATCCGATTGAAACCGGACTCAAACGCTGACTGACAACCCGCAAGCAGATTCTCGTTCGTCACTTGTCCCTTCCCGATTCGTTGCCGCATCGTGTCGAGTGCGGCTTCAGGGGCTAACGTCAAACCGCTGGAGCGTTCCGTTGTCAGCAACTGCGTCACGCTCGCGAGTTGATGATTTACACGTAAACTCGGTACCGACACCGCCACGTTCATCGGCTCAAGTTTCTCGTGCAACGTTTCCATCAATTTTTCAAAACGCGGATAATCGCTCGTCGAAAGCGACAAGAGTGATACTTCGGTGATGCCCGTCGCGCGGCATGCCTCCTCCGCTTGCGTCACTATCGACTCAATACTACGTTTGCGAACCGGACGTTTGAGCGTGTTTGACTGACAAAACTTACACGTTCCCGGACAACCTCGCATAATCTCAACCGCGATTCGGTCTTGAACTGTTCCAACGAGCGGCACGATTCGTAATGCGTCCGGCGTGTAATTATCAATGTCGGAAACAATCGCCGGTCGGATAACGTCCGGCAAACCGTCAATGACCGGACGCGGTTTCAATGCCCGCCCCGCCGATGTGTAACGAACATCGTAAAATGCCGGCGCGTAAACTCCTGTCTGTGCCGTCGATTGTAGCATTTGCCCCGCGAACAGTCTCGCAACTTTTAGTATCGCCGAACGTCTGTCGTCCTCACTCGCTTTCGCCTCAATCCACGCATCGGCTACTCGCGGTAACAGTTCCTCGCCGTCACCGATAAGGAACAAATCAATGAACGCACTCATCGGCTCCGGTTGTGCCGCACACGGTCCGCCCGCGATAATTAGCGGATGTTCGTTGGTACGGTCAGTAGAACGTAACGGAATTTTACCTAGTTCGAGAATCGACAATACGTTTGTGTAGCATAGTTCGTATTGAAGCGAGAAACCGACGAGGTCAAACTCGGCAAGCGGCGTAAAACTTTCGACAGCGTAGAGCGGCAGGTTAGTGTTTCGCAACATCGTCTCGAAATCGTTTGCCGGAGCGAAAACACGTTCGCAACGCCAATCGTCGCGGCGATTCATAAGCGAGTACAACAGTTGAAAACCGTAATTACTCATACCTATTTCGTACAAGTCAGGGAACACGAGGGCAAACGTATTACGTTTCTGACCAGCGGCGGTGGTTGCGGATTTGACGATACTGCCCAATTCGCCGCCGATGTACTGAGCGGGCAACGCAACATCCGGCAGAAGGTTGCGTTCGATGGATTCACGAATGCGGTTGTTATTGTGGTCTGTATTCATACAGTTTGTAATGTTTGTAGTAGTTACAAGGAGTAACGTGTTTGATAAAGCAATCTTGTTGGCGGAAAAGGTCAATGCCGTCCTATTGTGTGTCGAATTATAACCTATTTTCTTTGTGCTGGACGACGCGAGGTCGTTAAAACAACCAGACCTAATTTTATCACAAACCCGCAAACGTGAAAGGTGTACAGAGGGCATACGATGAAACGTATAATAATTTCTATAGCAATTTTGTTTACCGCAGCAGCGAACGTTTATTCACAAACGTCACAACCGATTGGCAACGTTACCAAACGTGCGCGGGTGATACCGGTTGTTCTCCAACTCGACGACGAACCGTCATTCGACGACATCAAACCAATTGACGACAACCCTGCCGCCGCAAGAGCAAGTGATCCGCCGAGACCAGAAACCACGTCAGTTCAGAAGACCAACACAACTACGTCAGGTACGGCAGCCGGCACCGAAGCACTTCGCAGAAAGTCGCTCGAAGATCAGACGGCGTTGGAAAACGCGTTACAAACACATCCCGATAACTGCGGTTGCCCGTATTGTACCGGTAAGTACCAACACTCATTGGCGAAGTGTCCGGGTTGCGAAGAGGGGTGGGTGAACGAGTTCGCGCCGTGCAGACATTGTATTCAGCCGCGTGACTTTAACGGACCGACATTCTGTGACCTCAGTGCCGGCGACGAGCCGTGCGGTACTTGCGATGCGTGTTTGGAACATCGTGCCGCACCGTGCGAACACGCTGACGAAGGTTGGGGACCGAAGGGCGAGTTCAATCCATATCATCAAAGTCCGGTGTTTTCGACCCCGCCGCGTTGGTTCACTGGCTTCATCAACAATGGTGCTCACCGTTTCCCGATTTACTACAACCCCGCTCCTTACTATCGACCGACATGGAATCCATCAATGTTTGCCGGTTATCAACGCCCGTTCACAATGCGTTGGACGTGCGAAGAAGTGTATGACAATAGCGGTACTCAGTTCCCGCAAGTGGTTTATGGATACAGTTGTAAGTTCTGCGGCAGAAACCCATGTGCTTGCCCAGCCGACATCTGCAACGTGAATTACCCGATGAATCCGAAAGAGACATCGCGAGCGTTGGCAAATATGAAAGCCGAAGCCAACAAGAAACTGATAGAAGATACCGGAGGGGTAGCGGGCGAAAAGGAACAATCCGCGTCAACTACCTCAACAACATCAACACAGCCAACAACCGGAACACCAGCAACGCAACCAACCACAACCACTGCTCCCTCTGCCATAGATACGCTGGATGATGAAGATTCAACAACAATTCCGTTACCGATAGAGTAACAATGACAATAACAACTTCAACGTTATAATCCCGCAGCCGTGCGAGCGGCGTGGGATTTTTTCAATGCTTACAATTTTTTCTCTTGTGTTTTTCTGCGGTTGGAGTTTTATCGACTTGCCAATTTGTTTGCCAGACTGATTAACGATTTCGTTATTGTTGCAAGAGTTGGTTTCTGTTTACTGTTTTTTGCAATTACTACAATATCTATACCGTAATCAAACTTGTCACGATTCATACGAAACGATTCCCTGATTAAACGTTTCCATTTATTGCGAATTACTGCGTTACCAATTTTACGTGTAATTGCCAGTCCAAGACGCGGATGCGCGAGTTCATTTTTTTTTGCGTAGATTATCAGAGTGTCGTCGGCAACGGAGTTTTTTTCATCGTAAACCTGTTGGAACTCGCTCTTGCGCCGTAAGCGAAGCGTTTTTGGAAAACGGTAACAACTACCCTTCACTATCGTTCGGGGCTGTTGTTTCTCATTCCGTTGTTCATCAAGTTGTTGTTCACCAGAATTTTCGTTCATCACAAAATAAACTTCCGCAAATCCTCGTCGCCCGCAACCGTATCCAGCCGTTCCCGCACGTAATCCGCGTTCACAACAACCGTCGTTCCCGGCTTTTCCGATGCTTCAAAACTTAATTCGTCGAGCATCTTCTCCATTATCGTGTAAAGCCGTCTCGCACCGATATTCTGCGACCTCTGATTAATCTCAAACGCATAATTAGCAAGTTCGTTGATTGCTTCTTTCTCGAAATTTAACGTAACCTTTTCCGTCTCCATCAGTGCAGCGTACTGTTTCGTCAGCGAACCACTCGGCTCCGTTAGTATCCGCACAAAATCGTCTTTCGACAAATCCGTCAACTCAACACGAATCGGAAAACGTCCCTGCAACTCCGGCATCAAATCACTCGGTTTCGCACGATGAAACGCACCCGCGGCTATGAACAGTACGTAATCCGTTTTGACATAACCGTACTTCGTCTGCACCGTTGTCCCCTCAACAATTGGCAACAAGTCGCGTTGAACACCTTGCCGCGAAACATCGACACCGCTGTTTTTCTCGCCCGCGACAATCTTGTCAATCTCGTCGATAAAGATGATACCGGTCGTTTCCGCGAGTTCGATTGCCTGTGCGTGGAGTTTATCCTTGTTAATCAGGTTGTCACATTCCTGTTCGAGTAAAACCTCGCGTGCCTCACGAACCGTCAATTCACGCCGCGACTTGTTTTTCGGCATAAAACGTTCGAGCATCTCGCCAAGGTCGCTTTCAATCGAGTCCATACCGGGAATCATTCCCATCATCACCGGCGTTCCTTTCGATTCGGACGTAACAGAAACCGTTCGCTCTTCGAGTTGACCATCAAGCAACATCGCTTTGATTTTCTCGCGATTACGCCGATGCTTCGCTTCAGCGTTAGACTGTTCGTTGAAATCAGGAAGTTTCGATGCCGAATCGGAATCATTATTGGAATCACGCGAAATTTCGTATGACGAGTTTCGCGACTTCGGCGTTATGTCTGGTAACAACAAATCGACCAACTGTTCCGTGACACGGCTTTTCGCTTCTTCGATAACGTTCTCACGTTCGATTTTGCGAACGATACCAATCGCGTGCTCAACGAGTTCACGCACCATACTCTCAACATCGCGACCATAATAACCGACTTCGGTATATTTAGTTGCTTCAACTTTGATGAACGGAGCATCAGTCAAAACCGCGAGCCGTCTCGCAATTTCCGTCTTACCGACACCGGTGGGTCCTATCATCAGAATATTCTTAGGACCGATTTCATTCCGCATATTCTCATCAACCCGCTGATGCCGCCAACGATTACGAACCGCAATCGCAACCGCACGTTTAGCGTCGAGTTGACCGACTATATGTTTATCAAGTTCTGAAACAATTTGACGAGGTGTAAGGTCTTTCATATAAATATAATAAGTACGATTAAATTGTAAAACTAAGTGAGATAAAAACAAAGTACAATTTTAACCGACAATCAGGATTACCACAAGGACGGCGGAGAGAAAAATTCTCTGCCGGGTGTGTAAAAATTAGTGTGGGATTTTACTTTCGATATAAATGCAATAATTAACCACGAAAGCACGAAGAAAGCACTGGACTGCAAAAACTGGGCGCGGAATGGGGGGGAATAAGATATAAATTACACTTTTTTAACCCCCGTTTTTGGAGTCCCTAATGAGTAAAAAACGTACCACTTACACGCCGGAG
>JAITST010000307.1 GCA_031287585.1 Planctomycetaceae bacterium
GTAGGCATCAGCTATTCGCCACTGCCGTCCGCCATCGAAATATACACCGGTTGCCTGTTTCAACGCTTCGAGATTTTTTTCGTCGTTGGCTTCACGTATCGTTTTCAGGTCGAGAATACTAACGTTCTGTTCGCCAAGTTTTTCACTCAACGAACGTGCCGAACCGGAACGCGAATTTAATCCGTCACTTGCGGCATTTGTAATCACAACGAATTTCGCCCGCTCTTTTCCGCCGGCAAGTTCGATGATTCTGTCCCAGATTTCCGGTGTAACTCCGCCGCCGCCGATTATTACCAGCGAGCCGTTTTCGGGACCGTGACGAGTTTCCGATGACGTGATTTTGATTGGGTTTTGTGCATACGTATTAAACGCCGCGGCGGTCAACAAAAGAACGCTCGCGATTTTCCAAAGTATTTTTACAATACTGGTTCTCATTTTTTTCCTCGTTTCATAATTGGAGGGTTAAGGTTAGTATCTATCACTCATTACCCGTAAGAGGCAATATGAGCAACAAATTTTCAATCGAGAACGGTATGTTAAACTTTACATTCTCATTGAATATCAATTGGTAATTTTTCGTTTTCTAGTTTTGCTGCCATCACGGCAACGCACGTATCACCGTAAACGTTGACTGCGGAACGCATCATATCAAGGATTCTGTCCACACCGACAACAAGCCCGATTCCTTCGAGCGGTAGTCCCACAACGTTGAGTATCAAACTCATCATCACGAGTGCCGCCATCGGGATTCCGGCTGCTCCAATCGCGCAAAGTAACGACGTGATTGCAACCAGCAACGTTTGAAAAATCGTGAGTTCAACTCCATACGCTTGCGCAATGAAAATCACCGCGACACACTCCAACAGTGCGGCACCGTCCATATTGATTGCCGAACCGAGCGGAATGGTAAAATTTGTGATTTTCGGTGAAATACCGTCATTCTTTTCAACAGCGTAAAGTGTTGCGGGTAATGCCGCGCCGGACGATGCCGTTGAAAACGCTGTCAACAACGGTGTTGACATATTTCTGAAATGTTGGAACGGATTAACCCGAAAACCAAATCGCAGCAACAACGCTAACCACACAAAAGTGTGAATCGCCAATCCGATTGTCACGGTCAAAACGTACAACAACATATTTACAACCAACACCCAAAAATCAGGTGTGCTGCCAAACTGTTTCATAATGATAGCGAAAATCCCTATGGGTGATAAAACAATCACTTGTTTAGTGATTCGCATCGTCAATTCAAGTCCGCCCTGAAAAAGGTTCATCAGGGCATTTCGTCCGTCCGGCGAAATTTTGGGAACGTTCACGCCAACCAAAAAGCCAAGCAAAATCACCGGAAGTGTGTAGTTTTGCGTAAAAGCGTAAAAAATGTTTTTGGGAACAACTCCAACCGCGATGTCGTGAACCGACTTGTATTCAACCGCCGCTTTAACAGTGTTTCCCTCTGACGAAATTCCGCTGCCGGGTTGGATCAGGTTTACCAAAACAAGTCCGGTAATAATCGCCAATACCATCGTGAGGATGTACAACCCGATTGTTTTCAGTCCCAACGATTTCAGGTTTTCGCCAGTGTTGATAATACCGGAAACTCCCGACACAATCGAGAAAAAAATTATCGGTACAATCAACATACTCAGGGCATTCATAAACAAATCGCCCAACCACGAAACATACGGAACATACGTTGGAAACCAAACACCCGCCGTACCGCCCGCAATCAACGAAATGATGATTTGCCAGTGAAGTTGTAATCTCATAGTGTTGGTTCAATCATCAACCTTCGTTTGGGATATCCGAGTCACTCACTTCGTCTGTATTCGGCTTCTTTCCGCCGCGCCGTGCTGGTGTCGCTTCTTTCTCTACTTTGACGGAAGTGTCGATATTGAAATCAAATTTTTGTCTTCCTTTTTTGACTTCAAAGGTTTGCTCCCAAAGTAGTTTGTTGTTGGCTTTCAGGACAGGGGCAGGAACAACCCGCCCACCGCCCACTATCACTACCTTGTTAGGTCCGACTTCAACGCCATCCCGCGTAAGCGAAAATTCCATCTTGAAGTTACCATTGG
The DNA here is from genome assembly GCA_031287585.1 of Planctomycetaceae bacterium. Lineage (GTDB taxonomy): Bacteria > Planctomycetota > Planctomycetia > Pirellulales > Thermoguttaceae > UBA8133. Next base: position 2,073 of record JAITST010000307.1, read on the forward strand.
CATCCGTAAAACCTTGCGAAGGCGATCCGCCCTCGAATTGCGGTTGGAAATGTACTTCCATATTTTCTGGTGCGGGTTTACCGTCAATGGTCAGTTTACCAGTCACGTAACCAACCTTAACGCCGGAATTATCACATCCGGTAAACAACACAAGTACGATACTGAACAATAAAAATAGTTTTGTTTTCATAACGAATCTAATAAAAAAGTAGTTGTGATTTATTCAAACTGTAAATGACTACGGTAAACTGACCGCCTTGCCGTCAGCACGTGAACCAAGTAACTGATAAACCCCGACGTTACCAACGTTAACTGATTTTTGGTACGCATCGTAAATTACAGTATCCGTTTCTTTGTCGGGATTGCCTGTTGCCAAATCCGCGTCACCTGCCACGTTACGTTTTTTGAACTCTATCGTTTCACTGATGAAGTGAATACTCCCGTCCGCCAAAAGGAAATTTGCTCCGCCCGAATGCGCACTCGAAAATGCTCCGTTGGTGCCGGATACTCTCTGATTCATTTTGAGGGATGTCATTGAGTTGGTATGATTCATAGCACCGATTGAAACCGGTCCTGGCCAAACCGCCGCACCGCCAGCATACTTACCGTTAATTTCGGTTGCACGTTCACCATAAGCAAACGTATTACTCAATCCATCCGTGATAGAACTGAAACCATAAGACTTGTTGGCTGGGAACAAACCATTATTCAGTGTCGCGTTTTGTGGTCTATTATCACTCGGAAACAATGGGCTAAAACCGAAGAATCCGCGTGATGGAACGTAATTCGTGGGTGAAAACGCTGGAGCGTCCGAACTTGTAACAGGGTAATTCCCACGGTGAGTATTCGGGTATTCTGGAGTATCGGACGGGCAAAGGTAATTAGGTATTTTGGAATTGACCAGAATATCCTTTGACCCCGGCAATACTACATTCTGGAAAGAGCGTTCGATGGTAATACTTGAAACGCCGACCGCATCGTAAATTCCATTTTGTTCAATGAATGGTAAAATCAGGGCGGCAGTTCCCCAGCCCGCACCAGCCTCATCGCCAACATTCTTTGCATTTACAATACCGCCAATTTCATACACTTTACCAACCGCACCCGGCGGAAGCGTGTTGAGTGTGTCGTGATAGTTGTGTAAGCCAATGCCAATCTGTTTTAGGTTATTCGTGCATTGCATCCGACGAGCGGCTTCACGCGCTGCCTGAACCGCCGGAAGAAGCAGCGAAATTAATACGCCAATGATGGCGATAACCACCAATAGTTCCACAAGTGTAAAGCCTTGCGGACGTTTGAAATGTGTTTGAATCATACGCACTGTTTTTGTGATAGTTACAAGTTTTCTCACGGTGAAATGTTCCTTTCATTCAGTTGTTGGAAGTACGGACAGCAAGGCACTAACACAGCGTAATCCTTTGTGCCGCCAATTTATTTATGACGTATCAGAAACACAATCTCTGATACATCTACTTGGCATAGGCACAAAGCAAGCACAGTGCCAAAAGAGAATTTCAATATAGTTTTGAAATCAACGCAAAAATTTTCGCGTGCGTAAGAGACCGCAATTTACGGGTTAAAACAGATGATAAGAAATTTTATTTTTTACAAAGAATAAAGCAAATATATGCAAAAATTTCTACTTCGCCAACCAAATGTATCCTTTATATTTGGTCGAGTGTACGTGAGATATGGTAGTTGTCAATAGTTTTGTTTTCACAGATAGTTAAGGTAGGTAAGGGTAGTTTTTTGTATTTTATCCTTACCTATCTTTACCTACCAGTGAAAAAAACATTGCAATCGGCGTGCGATATGAAAGGGCAATGCGAAACGACACCGTCACCGTCGGCTGAAGCCGACAGTGTATTACGTGTAAATTTGCACTGCCAAAATATCCTTGAACGGTTACAAAATTAAGTTTACCCGCGACAACATTGCGGTTGGAAACAAATTTTCAACCGTGACAAGCACAAGTAACTACGAGTATCATTTCAATAAATACTTACTTGTTATCGTTATCCCGCTAACTATCGCGCCGATTATTCCTACCATTCCTTGGTCTGTTCCGCAGATGTACAGGTTTTCGAGATGCGTTTGACCAGTGTAACGTTTTTCCGGTGCGCCATAGATTGCTCCTTTTTTCTTACCGGTGTAGCGGTGAATTGTTAGCGGCGTGAACATATCGGCTTCTACTATCGAGCCGCGGAAGTCTGGTACGAAACGTATTGCCGATGCTAACGTTTTATCGTACCAACGCAATTTTTGCAGACGATACGCTGTCTCGTCTAGTGCCGCCCACGAGTCGAAATTCGCGAGTGCTGTTATTCGTATCATTCCCTCGTCGAGCGGTTTTTCGTAGTTGAAATTGTTCGGCGAGCAAATCACGCCGCTCCGCAGGTCAACCAAGTCCGTTGGTTTTGTGTATTCAAACTTGTCGGAATCGTTGAAAAATACAATCGTCTGTTTATGACCAAGTTGTTTCGGCTCTTTGTCGAGAACACTTATCGTTTCAATGAACGCCAGTTGACCGACATCGTTCTCCTCCGGCTCTTGGTTCATATCCGAACACAACCGCATCGTCTCAAACCAACCTGCCGACGACAACACGTTTTCCGTTTCGAGTTCCGTTCCGTCGGACAGTACAACCTTCCGCACTCGTCCGTTTGCCGCGTCAATTTTTTCGACACCAGCCCGCAATCGCAACTCGCCGCCGAGCGATTTGAACTTGCGATAAAGTTTTTGCAGTATTAAACGAACCCCCGCGATTGGTCGCGCGAACCCTTCGAGAAAAATACTGCGAAACATAATACAAAACTGACCGAACTCCATATCACGTTCCCGCGCACCACCGTAGTACAGAATCGGGCAGAAAATCATCTCCGCGAGTAACGGGTCGGTGATGTGTTGTGAGACAAACTCGCGTGCCGAACCGCCGGTCGTACCGAGACCGAGTTGGTCGTAGTCAACAAGCGTACTAACCATTTTCCGTAGTCCGTCAATTTGTTTCGGAAACGCACGACTAACTTCCGACTCGAATAATTCAAACTGGTTGTTAAACTGCA
>JAITST010000180.1 GCA_031287585.1 Planctomycetaceae bacterium
CTAGCGGGTTGGGGCGGATTATCGCTGAAGCGTTTGCTGCGGCTGGCGCTGACTTGGCACTCGTTGCGTTGGAAGAACGCGATGTCGAAACAGCGGCAACAGAAATCGCGTCGCAGTACGGAAACCGTGTCGTTCCGATACACGCGAATATAACCGTTCAAGACGACGTTGACCGTGTGTTCGACGAAGTCCGTTCACAATTCGGACAACTTCACTGCCTTGTCAACAACGCTGGACGTTCTATGCGGGGGCACGTACTTGACACGACTCCCGAACAATTTCAGGCGTTGTTCGACCTCAACGTACTCGGCACGATTCGCTGTTGCCGTGCGGCTATACCGATGCTGTTACCGGTTCGCGGACACGTCATCAATATCGGTTCGCTCGCGGCGAAGAGTGCGTCGCGGTGGGTTGGTGCGTATCCGGTTTCCAAACACGCGGTCGCGGCGTACTCGCAGCAGTTACGTCTTGAACTCGGAGAACAAGGACTTCACGTCTTGCTGGTTTGTCCCGGTCCGATTCAACGTTCAAACGAGCGGCTATACAAACTCGAAGGCACTGATGACATTCCCGAATCGGCGTTAGCACCCGGTGCTGGCGTTAAGGTAAAACGAATCGACCCGCAAAAACTAGCGTCAGCAATTCTAAATGCCTGTGAACAACGCCGCCCGGAACTGGTTGTACCATGGAAAGCACGACTACTGTTCGCAATCTCGCAACTATTTCCGTCGCTCGGAGATTGGTTAGTGAAACGGAATACGTGAGTAAATCATTTTGTTTTGCGTTTTTCGCGTTGAAAAAAATTTATCTGTTTGACTGCTACGCCCAGACAAATGTTGCTATTCATACCAATTGCAACGATTATAACGATTTGCACATCAGATATTCATTATATCTTTTTTATTTTCACTAACTTTACAGTGCAGCGTGCGTACAAATATATTACAATCTTCTGAGTTAGAGGCGGCGTTTGTTATCGTGTTTCTAACTTCGTTTCGTTTTTTCAAATCATCAACAATAAACTTCATCAAAACTTTACAGGGAGAATGCTGTGAACAAGTTTAGAGTCGGAACAAAATTGACATTCGGTTTTGCGGTTATGATATTGCTGATAGTTGTGCTTGGCATAACTGGTTATGTTTGTCTTAAAGAGGCAGCCGAGTATTCAAGCAAGGTTGCCAAACAGAAAGAAATCGGAACAAATGCTGAACAGATTAACCGTTGCGTTTTCAAAACACGGTTCTACTCGGTATATGGTTTGTACAGCCGAAACATCGAAGGCATCGGTGACGCTAACTCGCAGTATGTGACGTTTCGTGATTATCTGGAACGCGGTACCAAAGAAGTTGCCGACGAAGTTTCGGGTATAGTTGACCAGATTATATCATCGTTAAAAGCGTTGAAAGAGCGGGCAGGATCTGACGATAAGCGGTTCGACGCTGACATTGAGAGTTGCGAAATCTTGCGTAAAGACTTCCGTGACTACGATACCGAAACAACGGAATGGTCTGTAAAACAACAGGCAATCATACAATCTATCAAAGACAGAACCAAGTATGCCGAAACCGCGCGTAAGTCGGTTAAGAGTATCGTTGGAAGAATTAAGTCTATGATAAAAGACGAGTCGCAGAAGGTAAAAGTTGCTCATGAAGGCGGTGAAGTGGAAGTTGATTATACGGACGTTCGTTTTGTAGCGCAACAAGAATCGTTCGGTGCAATTGTTGAAGGTATCGAGACCGCGATTTTCCACACGAGCGAACAGAATCGTTTGACCGACCCTGTCGCGAAGAAGTTACAAGGAGACTTGTTGCTCGCGCAGTTGGATACGTTACTCAAAAACATCGAGGATATTTCAAAGGATTTACATTCAAACGAGAACAAGGCAGACGCGAAAGCGGCAATAGATTCTATCAATTCGTGGAAGAACGAAAATCTGAAAAGTGAAATGTTGGTAAAAGAACAGGGTGAAATTTACGCTCGGATGGTTGAAATCGGAAAACGTTCTGTCAGTGAAATTGAAAAAGTAAACGCGGAAGCAGACGCGTTGGCGAAGGAAGCCGAAGCCGCACTTGCACATATTACACGTATCGGTAACATTACAGTTTTCTCGTCGATTGTTATTGCCGTGCTAATTGGTATCATCTTCGCGTCCGTGTTGACGAGTAACATCGCTGGCGCAACGTCCGCGATTACGGAGACATTGGCAGCGGTTGTTCGTGATGGAGACGTATCGGTACAAGTCGCGCCGGAGTTGAAAGGTCGCGGTGACGAGATAGGCAGACTGTCACGGATTACGGAACAAACTATCAACGATTACAGTTCGATTGCAACGCTTGCACAATCGTTAGCAAACGGCGACTGGACGGTCTCAACGAAAATCAAATCTGATAAAGACGTGATGAATGTTAATCTTGAATCAATGATTCAGAAAATTTCGTCGGCGTTAAATGAAGTTTCAATGTCTGTCACGCAGGTCAACGAAGGTTCGGCTCAGATGGCATCGGCGGCGGACAGTTTGTCGCAAGGTGCAACGGAATCGGCGGCGAGTCTCGAGGAGATTACAGCGTCAATGGGACAGATGGGTAGTCAGACAAGCCTCAACGCTCAAAACGCGAACGATGCGACGAAGTTTGCGAAGTTGGCGAGTGAGGCGGGTATTGAAGGACAATCAATGATGGAGCGAATGATTTCGTCAATGCAACAGATAACGAAGAATGCGTCGGAAGTGCAAAAGGTTATCAAAGTCATCGACGACATTTCATTCCAGACGAACTTGTTAGCATTGAACGCGGCAGTAGAAGCCGCGCGAGCGGGAACGCACGGAAAGGGTTTTGCGGTTGTCGCGGAGGAAGTACGTAATCTCGCGGCTCGCTGTGCAAAAGCGGCTGCCGAGACAACGCAGATGATAGAAGGTAACAACAAGCAGATTAACTCCGGTGCGGAAATCGCAACTGAAACCGCCGACAAACTCAACGCGATTGTCGAACACGCCGCGAAAACATCCGACTTGATTGGACAAATCGCTATAGCAAGCAGCGAACAGGCACAAGGCATTTCGCAGGTAACACAAGGTTTGCAACAAATTGACGCGGTTACACAACAGAATACGGCGAGTGCCGAAGAGACCGCGAGCGTGTCGAATGAGATGAACTCACAGGTTAAGAACTTGCGAAAGTTGATTGGGTTCTTCAAAATCAGCGCGGCAACATCGTTAACGAGTACGATAAAATTGGACGCGCAGGTAGAACCGACAGTGGTAACACCTGAACCGGTTCGCGTCTCACAACACGAATCGGCAAAGCATACTGTAACAACGCCGAAACCAGCAGCAAAGCCAGTGGTTACTCCAACGGCAATGCCGCCGGTAGCGAAGGCAAAACCTGCCGCGACAAAATTGGGTTCAGCAACGCAACATCAAACGAGTGGTAGTGCGGGTAGTTCAACGCCGACAATAGATTTACCGCATACACCATCACTTGGTTCAAAGACTCCGCAGAAAGTAACGAAAACACTCGGCTCGTCTCACTCCGGCGGTCAGGTGTCGGTAGCAAGTAAACCGTCCGAGTTCCCGGCAGAGCCGAAGGCAGCGGCAAAGACGGGCTGGAATTCCCCGACAAGCGGCGAAGTAACAATCCATCTGGACGACAAAGAATTTGGAAAGTATTAAGACAAGAACATACATTGCTTGCACATTCCAAAAATTCACAATGGTAAATATGCGTAAAATACGGCATCATGATGTTGTCGCGAGCAAACCTTATTTGGAAAAACGTAAGGCACACAACTTGCCTACTAATGTTTTTTATTCACAGGTAGTCAAAGATAGAAGGATATAATACGAAAAACTATCCTTGCCTATCCTTACCTACCTGTGAAAAATGACATTACAAAATCGTTGTAAGTTGGTGACATCGTATTGTAATTTTTGGGAAAGTACAGATTATTGTTGCTCGCTCTAATTATAAGTAAGGTAATGAGGTTGTTTTTATGATGATACGTTTGCTACTGAAGTGTTCATTAGTAAAAATAAGGTTTCTTGTTCCTCAAATTCATTGTTGAGCAAGTTATACACTGTTCATTTTTTTCACAGGTGGTTAAGGATAGGTCATTTTTACTTATCCTGAATTCCCCGCGAAAACTTTACTTCTGCCTCACCCTGATTGTTTTCCAAACTGTTTGGCGAATCGTTTATTCGGAAGAATATTGTACCGGATTCTGTTGCAGTGTAGTCTATGCCGCTGCCTACTGTGATTGGTTTCATAAACGCTGAACCCGCGTCGGGTTTGTCTGTTACTACCGCCATGAGCAAAACTCCTATCGGGTTTCCGTTGTGATAGCGAATCGTTATGCCGTTTGGTTGCGACCACCACTTTGACGGCGTGTTGTCAAGTGCGAATCGTCCACTTGCTGTGAGCCGATAACTTTTTCCCTTCTCAACACTGTAACCGCTGTTCTGCCAACCGCGTTCCGATTTAACACGAACCGGTTTCACTCCGCTTTCGATTAACTTGCCGACAACGAAACTTTCGATACGTGTTCGCTGCACGTCGTATCCGTAATCAATCTGACTCGCAAAGTCGTACCAGCGTTTTTGCAGTACCGCGAACTTTTCGCTGCCAATCAACTCCTTTACCTTGCCGTTGAACCGTTTGAGGTCACGCGGTATCGTTGGCGACAATTCTTTCGTCATTTGCAGCATCACGTTACCTCCGTTATCGTTCGCGGTTTCCGTTGCGAGAAACATTGTCAACGCCCAACTCCACGCATACGCATTCGGGTCGTCGTACTCTTTCGACACTAACGTCATCACTTCGTCAATCGTGAGAAACTTTCCGGCGTTGCAATCGTCGTGAATCAACTTAACACGTCCCCACAACAAAACGTCTTCACGTTTTCGCGGTATGATAGCGAGTTCGAGTTTAACGCCGTCCGTTTTGCCGCCGTCGATGTAATGCGTTGACAGCAATTCCGCAAGCCCTTCACGATACCACGGCGGTCCCAGTTCGCCGTACAAGTACCACATCAAACCGTGAACGCCCTCGTGTAACAACAGGTGACGACGATAATAATCGCTTTTCGGTTCGAGTACCCAGAGACGGTTGTCGAATTGAAAACCTGTACGCAATTCGGGAACCCGCTCGAGCAAGCCGGAATCGCGGAAGTTCAACTTGTCGCGAACCAAACAGCCTTCCATCTTCCAGTCCGCAACCTTCTCAATCGGTACACAAAACCATTCGCACCAAATCGGAACCGCCAAATCGAACAACGCGGGCAAAGCATCAACCTCCGCCGACGCTGGAATATCGGTAGTGAGCCGTAAATGTTTGCCGTCCAAAACACGCAAAGCATCGGCGGCAAACAGATTGTTTGCGAATAGGAGTAAAAGGAAGGCGATGCGCGGAGACATAATTTTTATGTTCGTTAATTTCAAATTTCACCACAAATACACGAAAAAGTAAATGATTCAATCTATCAACGTCTGAAACGGCATTCCGGTTGGTGACTGGGGCAGGTCTAACGGGCTTGTTGGATTGTATTGTTGTTCGTTGAAGATTTGGTTTGTACGTTGTTTTGCTACCCAGCGTTGCAGTTCAAAGGGCGGTAACGTTGGGTCGGTTGTTTTCTTCGCTGTTACGCAGACTGTCATAAGTTGCAGTCCGCTGTTTGGCGTAACCGATGGCGAGACCATCACACAGAATTGCCAATTACGCGCCGTAGGAACAACACGAAACGGTTGCGGCGTGATTGGTTTGTCAGACGCAATCAGTTCCGCCATTGTTGACTGACAGACCAACTGCACCTCCGCCAACTCCGCCGCGAGTTGCGATTGACGCTGCGTACTGCTCATCAGGCGAAATATCCCCGCCAGTGATACCACCAAAATAGCAGCCGCAACCAACACTTCCAGTAACGTAAATCCGCGACACATCAGAGTGAAAGAATGTATTCGACGAGGTCGTCGATTTGCGGTTCCGTCGGTTCGGTCGCCCATCGCGATTCGCCGTGTCTGCCTTTTGTGAAAACATCTTTCATATCAACAAACCGCCCATCGTGCATATATGGAGCCGTTCGCCACGTCTCAATCAAACTCGGTGTATCGAACTCGCTCTTACGGTCGAAGTAAACGCGGCTGCCAACATCGTGCAACTTTTGGTCTGTGAAGAAATTATTTTCAGGATGACATTCCGTACACTTTGCCGCCGCAAACACAACTTTCCCGCGTTCCGCCTTTTCACTCAACTTGCCGTCAACCAAGTACGGCGAATCAAGATGCTTCATATCCGTCAGGAACGCCTCAATCTGCATACACTTCGGTTCGTCCGGCACCGCAAAGAGAATAAACTGAAAACCAGTTCTGACCGCGATGTTCGCCGTTTTCCGAACGCCGTGCCACATCGCGGGCGGCGTTTGCAACGAGTACAACAAACTTTTCGCATTCTTCGGCGTACCCATTTCGTCGTTGAGTAAGTCCCAATTTAGAGCGTCCATCCGCCCTTCGGGATGACAACTCGCGCAACTCAACCACTGCTGAAAACATAACGCCGCGTCGTTCCAATGTTTGTCGCCCGCGCGGATGTCGTCGAGTTCAACCGCCGGTCCGACAGGTAAAACGTCGATTTTTGGAGTTGTTGCCGGATTCGTGAACGTCACCTTGTTGATAGTATCGTTGTAGTACATACCTACATAAACCGAGTTCCCAATCGCACAAAGTTCACGCGCGCCCGCACCAACAAGCGGGATTCGTTTTTTCATACCAACGAGAAACGCGAGGTCGTCGGGAACGAGGTCGGCGGTCTTGGAAACGCTGTAAGAATCGGCTAAAACTTTGCCGTCCGCAAGGTCGTGAAGTTTCTTCAACATCGGTTCGGAGTCGATAACGCAAAGTTCGTGAGTACCAGCCAACGCAACGTAAATTTGTTTTCCATCCGGCGAAACAGCAACGCCCCAAGGGTTCGCCGCTCCTCTGTCGATGTCGTCGAGCAAGACCGTATTCAACCATTTCTTTTTCTCTACGTCGATTATACACAGACCGTTCGTGTTTATCCAACCGCGTTCCAGTTGCGTAGTCGGCAACGGAAAACGGGCGAGAATCTGCGAGACGTAAACATACTTTCCGTCCGGCGAAATCGCGAGACTGTGTAACGAGTGCGAACCGTTTGTCAGACGTATGTTTGTCACCTCACCATCAGCGAGATTGTAAATCTGAACTTCGCACGCGACATCAATTACCGCCGCTTCGTCATCGGGAAAATTATTCGGATCGTTAGGTAGAAAATTGGTAACGAATAACGATTTACCGTCCTGTGTCACCAAACTCTTACGCGGCTCACGAATAGTTTTGAACGTTCGGGCGAGTTTGAATTCGGGGAGTTCGTACTCGCTTACGGTTGAGTTGAAACGGTTACAGACGTAAAGTTTTTTACCGTCGGGCGAAACAGAAAGTCCGCACGGTGAATGTCCGCCAACGACTTCTTTGATGAGTTTGCCGTCCGCAAAGTTGAACGCCTGTACCTTGCTGCGATAGTTTCCCGACGCGACAAACAACGTTTTCTCGTCGGCACTCAGAGCGATACCGTTTGGCTGACTGGCGGTAATGATGGTACGAACAATTTTGTTGTCATCAGTATTGATAACCGCAACTTCCGGCGAATCGTACATCATAACAAGCAGGTTTTTACCGTCAGCAGTCGCAGTTAACTCAAGCGGTCCCTTATAAGTTTCCGCAAACAAACCTGACCCAAAAGCCAAAACAAAAACCGAAAACAAAAAAGTTTTTTGAAATGTAAACATAAATAGGTTCTCCGTCAAAGGGGGATATGAACAAAATTAAAAATAAACACAGAATCAATTATGACAGAGTAAGTAAAAAATTGCAAGAAGGCTATTTTGCCGGAATCGCTGGTGGGTGTGTAAATTTTTTGTAGGTTTTGTATAACCACCCCACTTTTTGCGACAATGCCCCGT
>JAITST010000489.1 GCA_031287585.1 Planctomycetaceae bacterium
CACCCCCCCCCCCCCCCCCCCCCCCCCCCCCCCCCCCCCCCCCCCCCCCCCCCCCCCGCCCCCCCCCAATCTGCATAAGTTTTGACATTGTTTAACCTCTGTAATGACAAGCGTTTACCGAAATGGAAACGGATAGTGGACATATCGGCTCGCGGAGAGGGAAACGTGAATTTTTCACAGGGGGGTGATGGTGGGGAGATAGGTAAAGATGCTTGGTTATTTTGCGCACGGAGGCACGGTGGACACAGAGGGATTGTTTTTATTTTAGATTTTAGAATTTGTTTTTCCGTGCGCAACACCATTTATTTCTCATTTCTTTTACAGTTGTGATGTATCTGTAAACAAACCCAATTTAGATAAACAAATGATAATAACCACCTGTTCAGCAATGAATTTGTGGAATAAAAAACATTAGTATCCGTCAAAGAATAACTCGTCCAGCATACTCTTAAATAGACGGAAAACTCTGCCATTTATTGCGATGTCAAGAGCGTTTTATTATTTTACGGATACTTATTTTTACAAGAAAGACCTCAGTAGCAAGAGTTTCCCCCAAGGCATAACCTCATTACCTTATTGTTGTTCGTCCTAATTTCAAAAAGGTTAATGAAGTTATGTTTATGGTGGTACATTTGCTACTTAGGTGTTCTTTAGTAAAAATAAGGTTTTTTGTTCCCTAAAACCTCATTAGGCAGGTTATAAACTTTTCGCTTTTTTTCACAGGTAAGTAAGGATAGAATACAAAAAACTACCATTACCTATCCTTAACTATCTGTAAAAAAAACTTTATTCTCCGTCTCTTGCACTACCGCCCCCATTATCGTAGAATGTATCACTCACATTTGGTATCCGAACACGAAAGCGTTTTCCTGTTCACGTTCAAACAACACTCTCACAACTTGTATGGAGTCTAATTATGAAAAGACGTTCGTTTTTGACAACCGCCGCAGCGTCGGCGTTCGGTATTGCTACACTCTCGCCCGAAGTTTTCGCAGCGGCTCGCGGGTGGCGTATTCCGGTTTCGGTTCAGGTTTATTCTGTCCGCGATGCCGCTAAAAATGACCTTGCTGGTACACTTAAAAAAATCGGTGAAATCGGTTACGACGGTGTTGAGTTTGCGGGGTACTACGGTAAGGACGCGAAAGAAGTTAGAAAATATCTCGACGACGCGGGGCTGAAATGTAGCGGTACACATACCGGAATCGGCGACCTTCGCGGCAAATTCGACCAAACAGTCGAACTTCACAAGACACTCGGCACGAAGTACATTATCGTACCTTGGATTGACCCGAAGGAGTTTAAGACAGTTGACGGAATCAAAAAGTACGCTGACGAGTTCAACAGTTACGCGGAGAGGGCGAAGAAAGTCGGGTTGGCAGTCGGCTACCACGCTCACGCTGGCGACGCGCAAGATGTCGAAGGTAAAACCGCGTTTGAACGTTTCTTCGAAGGAACAACCAAAGATGTTATTATGGAGGTTGACCTCGGCAACTACATTGGCGGCGGCGGTGACCCTTACAAGATGATTGAAAAGTTCAGAGGACGCTCTAAGGCAATTCACCTAAAAGAAACCGAAGACAAAATCTTTGGCGAGGGTAACGTAGATTGGAAACGGGTGTTCGGGCTATGCGAAACCGTCGGCGGTACAGAATGGTACGTAGTAGAAGACGAACGTTCCGCTGGCAGTGTGGAAAGAATCGAAAAGGATTACAACGTCCTGAAAGAATGGGGCAAAACGAAAGAATCCGTTTCAACAAGTTCACGTCCGGTCAACCCTGTACAGCAAATCATACAACGCAGACGGCGCGGTTGATTTTTTATACCGGACACGATTGAAAATTAGAGACGTGTTTTTGTATCATTGCCTCGTAGGGGCAGGGATGTGGATTATAATGTCCGTGTAATTTCCAATCGTGTTCGATATATTCACAAATTCATCTTAACGTAAAGTTCGCAAGGTGGATAAACTCTTTGCGAACATTGCGTAAAAACTAAATTCCCAATACAAAAACACTATGGAACGTACCTTAATACTACTAAAACCTGACGCATATCAACGCGGTTTAATTGGTGAAATCGTATCGCGGTTTGAGAAAAAAGGTTTCTCAATTGTCGAATTGGAAATGCTCCGCGTGACCAGCGAACTCGCGAAAAAACATTATGCCGATCACGTCAGCAAAGATTTTTATCCGTCACTCGAAGCGTACATCACCAGCGCACCGATAGTCGCGATGGTGTTGGAAGGAACCGGTGTGATAGCGTCAGTACGTCTGATGGTAGGCGTAACCAACTCACTGGAAGCCGCCGCCGGAACAATTCGCGGCGACTACTCAACAAGCAAACAACAAAACCTAATTCACGCCTCCGACTGCCCCGAAGCCGCCGCACGGGAAATCACGATATTCTTTCCCGAATCAAAGTACAAATGATAGAACACGTAAAAAAAAGTAATTCATCGTCAATATTATTGTCAACGTTGTTACTGGCAATGTTTGTCGTGTTAGCGTTGTATAACGCCACGGCGATTGTCCGCGCCGACGACAAATTAGATTTAACCGATGCCGAAAAAATTATCGGCGGCGAACCTGATACAACGGCAGCGGCTGCCGTTCCGGTACAAGCCGACGGTACGACCACGCAACAGCGTTCGGCAAACAAAGGCGGTATTACTGTTTTTGGCTTGTTACGTTCGAGCGGTACCGTCGGTTTTTTTATATGCTTGCTGTCGCTTGCGGCTGCGGCATTGATTATAGAACATCTTTTGACAATCCGCCGTTCGATATTGATACCAACAGGTTTACCGGACGAATTGTTGGGGTTGATTAACACAAACAAGTGGGTAGAAGCACATCAGAGGGCGGTAGCGAGCGATTCGATGTTGGGTAACGCGGTAGCAGCCGCTCTGACGGAGTGCGAATTGGGTTGGGACTCGGTAGAAAAAGGAGCGGAAGAGGCAATCGCCGAACAAGCAGCGAAACTATACCGCAAGGTCGAGTACCTGAATCTGATAGGCAGCATAGCCCCGATGGTTGGCTTGCTGGGAACGGTAGTAGGAATGGTGGTGGCATTCAGCGAACTAGCGGAGACGCAAGGTTACGCCAGAGCGAGTGACTTGGCGGTAGGAATCTATTTGGCGTTGGTGACAACGGTAGAAGGTCTGGTGGTAGCAATCCCGTCGCTAACCATATACTCAATCTTGACAAACAAAATCGCAAGCATAAGTGCAGACGCAACGTTCCTGACAACGCAAATTTTGTTGCCTGTGAAAAAACGTTTGATAATGAAACGATGAATGGATGTTTATTTATCAACCAAATCATCAATCTTTACCGTCACAAAACGCGGGTAGTAAATTCCGCCTTCTTTGAATATCCGCATCTCGCTGTCCATCGAGTTTATGTTGTACGAAATTAGGAGTTCGCCAGTTTTGGAAATCGACGGATGCGCTTTTGCGTTGTATGCAAACGTTTTGCCGCCGAGACGTTTTGTTTCTGTTTCCTCGTAAACTATTATCTCGCGTCCGAACGCTCCGACGGGACTCTCGCCGATACGTACCGCTATTCGCGAGCCGATTGTTCCGGGTGTATAGACTAACGCGAACTTGCCGCGTAATTTGCCCGATTCGATTGGTGTCACCGACAACTCGGTTCCAGTATTTTCGACAATACCGACCGCGTCTTGTAAATTTTCACTCCACGTTTCGTTACCCGCGTAGTAACGCCACCGATACGGGTCGGCAAATTCCTGCGGCAAACAACGCGCGGCTGTTAAACTTCTGGCACTTGACTTGCCGTCCTTGTCGCGATAGCCGTATATGTAGATGTAGCCGTCGGGATTTATAGAACCGGATTGTTTTGTGTTTTCCAGTATTCCGCTGCCGAACGCGACAACAGTTTTCGGTCTAAATAACGCAATGCGCGGATGCCGTGTGTTATCGAGTGTCAACGTTACCGAATCAAAATCGACACCGTCAGCAGTTAAGTTGAACCGAGCCAAATCAACTCCGACGTGTTTGAACCCGAACGCTCCGTCGCCGTCACGCGCAATTCGGAACAGGAACGTGTACAAATTTTGGTGGATAACGGTACACTCGCTCAACCAATACCAGTGATTTTCGTCGGCGGGCTTCAACGGTAACGCAGTCGTCACGCCGTCGCGTTCGTGAATGAACCGGATGTTTTCCGATGACGGAACGTTACCGCAAAGTAAGGCGAATGAATGGTTGACCATTTTGGTATTACGGCGTTCGAGCGTTTCGGGATCGACTTTGCCGAGAATCGTATCGCTGAAAACGAACAATGTTTGTTGCTGGGGACGTTTCTCAAAACCGGATTGAATCATTCCGTCAAGATTAACAGAAAAAATTCCGTCCGCACCAGTCCAACCGTCCCGCTGGTCAAGCAGTGCTGTCCAATCATTGGCGGGAACGGCAATCGGTTCGGCGGCAAACGCGAACGAGATTGTTAGTGCGAGAAAAAACGTTACGGGTAAGAAAAGTTTTGTTGACATTGTTGTAATAGTATTACCTCAAAAAGTTTTAATCGTAAGGTTGAATAATCAGCATTGCGCACAGATGCACGGTGTACACAATGAGATATTGATAACAAATTTGTTCTCTCTGTGTCCCCGTGCGCAATATAATCCATAACAGTTTGAGAATGTTATTACAATTACGTTTCCTCGTCCGGCTCTTCATCTGTTTCCGTTTCATCTTTCGGTAAAACTTCGTCCAGCATTTTTGAAATCATCAACTGGTGTTTTACTCCCTGGTCGAGAGTGAAACGTAGTTGCGGAGTGTAACGGGTATTGATTCGTTCGGCGAGTTTTGCTTGTAGAAAACCTGCCGCCGACTGCAAGCCCCGCAGACAAAGTTTCTGCTTCGCCTCGTCACCCATCACGGATACGAAAACCTTCGCAATCCGTAAATCTTCCGAAACCTCAACCCGCGTAATAGTGACATCACTAACGCGCGGGTCTTGAATATCAGTAAGTATAGCCATCCCGATAGCACTGCGGATAGTCTCCCCAGCACGTAATGTTCGCCGTGTCATAATGTTACCTCTCTGGTTTGTTGGTTGTTAAAGTTTATTGTCACATTGTTGTTGTAATCATCTTGTTTACTCAAGGTGTAAATGAACGTAACAAATTAATTGGTTATTTTGCGCACGGAGGCACGGTGGACACAGAGAATGGCTAGATGACAAATATTCAACACAAGTTCTTTTGCACATTATTAACGCCGCCTGAAATAATTGCGTTGTTAAAACTTCGTCCTTTTTCATTCCTTCGCTCCCATAAATATCCGTTGCTGTTCGACAAGTCCCGACGACTTACGCGGCTCCGCACGTTCGGTACACCAATTTAGAATCGAACGAAGTTCACCTATGCCGTCATCATAATCATCAGCACGCAATTCCTCCGCTTTAAGTTGTTACAAAATAGGACCAACCCGTTTCCAATTTTCAACCCATTCTCTGGGAGTCATATTACTTTATCCTTTCAACTATCCCACGGTTCACCGTGAGTTATTTACGGTGAAACCCTACGGATTTGATTCTGTTTCTGAACGTGTCTAACAAAAATTTTTGGTTATCTTCCATAACGCTCTTTTTCAATCTGTTCGAGCGTTTTACCGGCGGTGTTCGGGCAGAACGCGATACCAATTAGCATACTGACTGCCGAGAAACACACAAGGAATGTCATTGCGGCGGGCATTCCCCAGCGTGTTGCGATGATGGGCATAAAGAACGACCAAACGCCCAAACAAATCCTCGCCGCAAAGAACATAAAGCCCTGTGCCGACGCGCGGTATCTCGCCGGAAACAATTCACTGCTCCACATCTGGTAAAACGCTTGCTGCCCCGAACCGTTGTTGATACCGATTAACACGCAAACGGCAATGAACACCGGCACGCCAAGCATCGACGGCGGCAAGAAAAACAAACCCCAAGCCGCAACGAAACACAATGCGACAATTCCGAAAATAATCCGCCGATTATACTTGTCCGCCAACGACATAAAAATAAAATATGTTGAAAGACACGACACGATAAACAAAATCACCGGCAATGCTTGCGAAACAGTATCGGACACGCCGCCCGCGTTTTTGAAAATCCACGGCAGAAAGAAGCCCCACGTCCCCGCCGCCCAATTCCAAATCATATACACGCCGATTAAAAACGTCATCGCTTTCAGGTTCGCTCCGATGGTGAACAAATCGCTGTACTTCGGTTTTTGAATCGCACCAGACGTAAGCAGTTCTTGTTCTTTTTTCCAACCCTCACTTTCGGGCATTCGTAACCGAATCAACCAAACGATGAACGCAATCACGACGAGATGTCCGAACACGATTTTATTACCGATGAGATATTTTTCGGCAAGTTCTTTGGACAATGAAGTTTTTTCGGCTGTAATCTGTTTCAATTCTTCTTTAACTTTTTTTGTTTCCGGCGTATCAGTTTCTTTAAGTATCCAAGCCGGTTCCTGTGCTTTGGTTAAAGCGTCCTTCACCAAAATCCAAAACGGCATTGTTTCCGTTTTCGGAAGTTGTTCAGTTAGCGTTTCAGACCGCTTTGACAAATTTTTTAATTCTTTATCTTTCTCTGGAATACTCAACGAGAATGTCAGTATCGCCGAAAGAATCAGCACGACGGCGGGACCCAACGCCCACATAAATTGAGCGGTGCCGCAATGCTTCGCCCGATTTTCGGCTGGCGCGTTTTCGGCAATGAGTGTCCACGAAGCGACAACATCCGCGCCAACCGCCAAGCCGACAATGACATAACCAGCAAGCAGTACGGGAAACGAACTACTGAAAATAATCACAAGCATACCGAGTATGTAGAGCAGCAGGTCGTAAGTATAGACAAACTTTCTACCGTAATGGTCGCAGATTCTCCCGCCGATGAGCGCGCCGACAGCGGCGGACATCGCGTTAGAAGAACAGGCGGCAACGAGACCGACTTGTGAATCGGTCAAGCCGAGATACGCTTGCCAAAGTGCTAAACCGGCACCGCCGGCAACGATAGACCCCGCGTCAATGTAAGAGGTCATTGACGCAACAAGCGTTTTCGTCCAAGTCGAAGGTTGAGACATTGTAATTTGTGGTAGTTAAGGGATAATGAAATTTGACATTCGATTCATAACGTTTGAGAATCGAAGCGTTGTATTATACCAGAACCAATACAAAATAAAAGCGGGGGAAATTTTTTTCACAGTTAGGTAATGCTAGGATACAAAGACTATCATTAATTGTCTGTGAGAAAAAATCCGGTAACTCCAGCGCAAGCGGCGTACCGCGATATGAGAAACAAATGTTTTAAGTCGTCAAGAGTTCACCCAATGGAACGTTAGTTGTGGACACGCTTTGCCTTTTTGTGTAAAATGTTAAAATTGAAAGACCGCAAATCCCAGCACGGGAATCGCGGAAACTATTTCGGTGTAATTCAATGTTTGTGTTTGACAATTCACGGCGTTTCCTATTTGTGAACGTAAACAAACCATCAATACTCTACATCAAACCAAAACTATTATGCTTCACTCCATAATAATGGCAGGCGGCAGCGGCACTCGTTTGTGGCCTGAGAGCCGTGTTTCACGTCCGAAACAGTTTTTGCGTTTCGGCGGCGGTACTATGCTTGCCGAAACTGTTTCGCGGCTTGATACTCTTATACCGCCCGAGCGGATTTGCGTTGTTGCCGGTAACACTATGAAACCGCTTGTTTACGAGTCGTTACCGG
This sequence comes from Planctomycetaceae bacterium, assembly GCA_031287585.1. Lineage (GTDB taxonomy): Bacteria > Planctomycetota > Planctomycetia > Pirellulales > Thermoguttaceae > UBA8133. Next base: position 7,740 of record JAITST010000489.1, read on the forward strand.
ATTTGCCGCGTGAGAATTTTATTGCCGAGCCTGCCGCTCGGAATACTGCGCCGTGTATTGGTTTGTCGGCGGTGAAGTTGTTGCAGGACGACGCGGACGCGGTTATGTTGGTGTTGCCCGCCGACCACGTTATCACGCCAGATAAACTTTTCCGCGACTCGGTCTGCTTCGCAGTCGAACTCATCGACAAGTCGCCCGAACGTTTGGTGACGCTCGGTATAAAACCGACTTTCGCGTCAACGTCATACGGATATATTCAACGCGGCAATGAGTTGAAACACAACGACAACAAAAACGAACAACGGTTGGCGTTTGATGTTGTGAAGTTTCACGAGAAGCCGCCGGTTGAGACTGCGGAAAAATTTTTGGCGGACGGAAATTTCTACTGGAACGCCGGAATTTTTGTTTGGAGAGCGAAAACGATTCTCGAACTCATCGAACGTTTTGAGCCGGAAATCGGCGAGCGGTTACGTCGAATCGCGGAAGTGTGGAGGTCGGCAAAACGTGACGAAGTTGTCGCGCGGGAATTTACGGAGATGAAAAAGATTTCGATTGATTACGCGGTGATGGAGCGGACGGATTCGATTGTCGTTATTGAGTCGCCGTTCCTGTGGGACGATGTCGGAACGTGGTGCGCGTTGGATAGGGTGAACGCGGACAAGATTGACGCGGACGGGAATTTGCCGCTCGGAACGAAGTTGCTGGCGATTGATTCGCGAAACAATATAGTGCGGGCAAACGATGCGAATCACCTGTTCGCGTTGTTGGGAGTTGAAAATCTGATAGTTGTTCAAACGGAGCAGGCAACGCTAATCGCGAAGAAGGACAGCGAGGAGTTAGTGAGAAAAGTAATTGCGGAGTTGGATAACAAGGGGCTGAACGAGTATTTGTGAGTTGGGTAATTTTTGAATTGCGGGGAAAAGTGAAGATTTGTATAATCGTTTACGGTAACAGTTGTATCCTACACGCTGAATGGGCAGTGCAAAGCGACATCGTCTCCGTCGGTTAAAACCGACTGCAATACAGTAGAGATAGAGCATGCCTTGTCTCTACAACTCGTTTGCCGTCGGATTCAGCTGACGGTGTATTACCACAGGAAGAGATTGTAAAAAATGTATCTGTAAATTATAATTGCTTTATTGATTGTTTTTATATTTTGGATTTATGAGGATAAAGGGGATAATATGCGTCACGGTTTTTCGTTACTTGAAATAATCATCTCGTTGGTAATACTGGGCGGGGCGGTTGCGATACTTGGTGAACTTTCACGGAGCGGGCTCAACAACGCTCTCGCGACACGTAATCTTACACAGGCGGAACTGCTTTGTGAGAGTGTTATGGCGCGTGTTCGGCTGGGGCTTATCGACTTGGAAAACGCGACCGACGAACCAATTCTCGCAGAGGATTTTCCCGATACTAACGCCGCAAACGAAGGACGTAGCGAACCGTTATGGGTTTATTCGATTGACGTTGTGACGATTGACGAAGACGGACTGTTGGAAGTTGCGGTAACGGTAAAACAAAACATTCAAAATGTAAAATATCCAACGGCGTATCGGTTGGTAAGATGGATGGTTGCCCCTGAATTAGAGAAAGAAGATGAGGAAGAAGAAGATGCAACAGCAAGCGAAACAACCGGAACGTGAACGATATATTTTTTTCTCACACAAAAGTTCTGGGGGAATATTTAACACGACTACACCACAACACCATGGCTGAAATATGTACGATACTTACTGACCCCGTGTACGGATTTGTTCGTCTCGCGCTGGTTGTGTCGGCGATTGCCAGTGTACCGTTTGGTTTGGTCGGAACGTTTGTTGTTGTACGGCGTGTTGGCTATCTTGCCGGTGCGATTGCTCATTGCGCGTTCGGCGGTATCGGTGTCGGTCTTTATCTCAATCGCGGACTTGGGCTAACGTCTGTTGACCCGATGATGATTTCGTTGGTCGTGGCGATTGCGTGCGCGATTTTGATTGGTGTTATCAAACGTTACGCTGGCGAACGTGAAGACACAATCATCGGCGCGATTTGGGCAATCGGGATGTCGGTCGGTTTGCTATGTCTCGACAAAACGCCCGCCGGAAACGCGAACATATCGTCGTACTTGTTCGGTGACTTGTACCTGATATCACCAGCAAACGCGATAGCGGTGGCGGTACTTGCGGCGTGTGTACTGATTATTGTCGTGTTTCTGTTCCGTCACTTAGAGGCGGTTTCGTTCGACGAGGAACACTCAAAACTACGCGGCTTACCGGCAACGTTATACTTCCAACTGTTGTTGGTAATTACAGCGGTAACGGTAGTGACGATGGTTCAAGTAGTTGGTATGCTGTTGGTAGTCGCGATGCTGACGTTACCAGCGGCGGCGGCTGGACGGCTAACAAAACATTTATCGTCGATGGCGGTTCTGGCGGTAATAATCTGCTTTGTATTCTCGTGGACAGGAATAATGGTAAGCGTAATGTTAAATCTATCATCAGGACCAACAATCATAGTAGTAGCCGCGATTGGATATTTTATTGTGTTGGGGAAAAAGTGAAGAGTGCGATAAATATACCGAATACGATTTGAAAATTGTTTGTGTCGTGATGTAGCCATAACCAAAATGTTGGTTATGAATCATTGGACGTTACTACAAATCATTACCCCGTAAGGGGCATCCCTTTGAAGGTGGTTTTTACCGCATAAAATTTACCTATTTTAATGTAAACATTAACCAGTCGCCCCATTTTCACATCCAAGTTCCTAAAATACCTATTTTTACGGTGTTTG
>JAITST010000490.1 GCA_031287585.1 Planctomycetaceae bacterium
TTCCGGCAAACAGTACACCATCATATTCATTGCCGTCGTCGCATTGCTGCTCTCCAACTTCCGAACTTCCTGCCTACCCCAACGCCACACTTCCTTCAAGTCATTAAAAACCTACTCAATACCAAAACGAACTCCATAACGTTCGATGATTTCCTGTACCGATAAACTTGTGTTCGTTGATAGCAACGGAATCCAACCGTTGGCTTCTTGAATAATCACAACCCGTACCGGCTTGTAGTCCGTCATCTCGCTCACCGCAACAAATGTCTTGTAAGTCTTTGTGGCTCTCTTACCGTACAATTGACATTCCGTTTCCTGCCAACCTTGCTTATGTGAAGTCCGCAAGTTCATACAAATTTTATCGCCTTTCAACTTCGGTCTGCCACGTTGACCTCGCCCACGTTGCGTAGGTTCGCATCTTTTCTGATACGAGTGATAAAAGACATTTCGGAAACGTTGGGAAAGTTTGGCTGCCGAAATCCAAGTGATGATGGAGCGGCGTTGCGCGTTGGCGAGGAGAACGCCGAGTGCGAACGATAGGAAGTAATGTTGACAAATCAGTGAAAGATTCATTGAAACTGACTTGACCGCGTCTCGGGATTACGATAGAATACTCATTTGATAATCCATTGTCGGAAGTGGGGGGTGAAGGGCTGTTGTTTGTTTATATCTTACACCGAACCCCCACTTTTTTGCAAGAGCAAAATTTGAAAAGTGCAGTTATAATATGGAGTTTGCAGAACGTAACTATGAGCGTCAAGACAAATTTTACACATAAGAAGGAAAATGTATGCGGCAGATAATAATTTTCGACACTACGCTCCGCGACGGTGAGCAGTCGCCGGGGGCTAGTATGAATTTTTCTGAAAAGATGGAAGTTGCGATGGCTCTCGATGAACTTGGAGTTGATGTCATCGAGGCGGGTTTTCCTATCGCTTCGCCGGGTGATTTTGAGTCGGTTGTTGAAGTTTCAAAACTGGTTAAAGGTTCGTCGGTTTGCGGGCTGGCTCGTTGTGTTGACAAGGACATTGACACGGCTTACGAATCGCTCAAATATGCCGTCAACCCGCGTATTCACATCTTTCTCGCAACCAGTCCGATTCACCGTGAGTACAAACTGAAAATGTCCGCAGACGAAATTGTCGAACGTACAGTCGCGGGTGTGAAACGCGGACGGGCATTGTGCGGGAACATTGAGTTCTCATGCGAAGATGCGTGCAGGACTGAAATCGACTTCCTGTGCCGCGTTGTCGAAGCAGCAATCAATGCTGGTGCGTCAACTGTCAACATCCCCGATACTGTCGGCTACACAACACCGCACGAAATGTTTGAACGTATCGACGCGCTGCGTAATCGTGTTCCAAACATCGACAAAGCGGTGATAAGTGTTCACTGCCACAACGATCTTGGAATGGCGGTCGCAAACTCGCTCGCGGCGGTTCAGGCAGGTGCGGGACAAATTGAGTGTACGATTAACGGACTCGGCGAGCGCGCGGGCAACTGTTCGATGGAAGAGGTTGTGATGGCGATAAAAGTCCGTAGCGATATATTCGACGCTCAAACACAAATCACGACGCAGCGTCTATACCCGACAAGTAAGTTGGTATCAAGTGTGACAGGTCTGCAAGTACCGCGTAACAAGGCGATTGTCGGACGAAACGCGTTCGCTCACGAGTCGGGCGTTCATCAGGATGGGATGCTCAAAGAGCGAACGACTTACGAAATCATAAGACCGGAAGACGTTGGTATTCCGAAAACCGACCTCGTTCTCGGCAAACACAGCGGACGGGCGGCGTTGGCTGACCGTGTTAAGTCGCTCGGATTCGAGTTGACTGCGGAACAAATCAATACGCTGTTCGACGAGTTCAAAGTTTTGGCTGACCGGAAGAAGGAAGTATTCGATGGCGACTTGCGGGCGTTGGTGCAACTAGTGTTGCACAAGAGTAACAGGAACGACGAAAACGTTATCCCAAAGTGGACACTGGTAAGTTACGAACTCACAACAAAAACGGGCAGCAAGCCGCGAATGACGGTCACGCTTAACGACGGTAAGCAAGAGGTGAAAGACTCAAACGACGGCGGCGATGGTCCGGTTGATTCGATGTTTTTGGTAATACGCAAACTGACGGGACTTGACATTTCGTTCAGAGAGATGAATATGTTAAGTGTAACGTTAGGCGAAGACGCACAAGCGGAAGTGACGGTATTGATAAACGCGGGAACACAAACATATCGCGGACTGGGAGTTTCGCCGGACACGATAGAGGCAACGGCGATTGCGATATTGAATGCGATTAACAGGATTGAATAAGTTAATCATCTTGCCCCGTAGTGGAAAAGAGGCAGAGACGTTGTGTGTAACGTCTATACAAGCAGGAGTAATTTTGTGTTCGGTATAACAAAAACAATATGAAAAACATAATTGATTACATCGTATATTTTATCGTTCGGATTGTTGTCTGTATAACTCAATCGCTATCGATTGATGCCGGACATACTTTTGCGAAGGGGTTTGCGTTTTTGTTTACCGAGATTCTTCCGGCGCGTCAGGACATTGTCCGTAATAATCTTACAATCGCGTTTCCACAGATGTCCGTCGCCGAACGGAAACGTATCAACCGTAAGATGTGGGAACATTTGTTTTTGATGCTCGTCGAGATTGCTCTGGCACCGCGTAAAATCCGCGAACTGAACTGGGCTGACCACGTTCAACTTGTCGGAGTACGTCAACTGATGGCGTGCCTGCGGAAAGAACGTCCGCTGATTCTAGTTACCGCTCACTTCGGAAATTTTGAGATGGGCGGCTATATGCTCGGAGCGTTGGGTTATCCGTCGCACTCAGTCGCGCGGACACTCGACAACCGTTATCTGAACGATTACGTCAAACAGTTCCGCGAAGTGACCGGACAGTTTTTGATTTCCAAAAACGAAGGATACGAAGACATTTTACACGTGCTTGAAACAAACGGTACGATGGCGTTTCTGGCAGACCAGTCGGCAGGACACAAGGGCTGTTTCGTAAACTTTTTCGGTAAACCGGCATCGACATTCAAAGCGATTGCGTTGTTCAGTCTCCAATACGACGCACCGATTGTAGTGACGGCATCAACAAGAGTCGGCGAAAAACCAATGCAGTTCAAAATGTGCGAGTCGGGTTTTATTGACCCGCGAAACCTGCCGGAAGGAATCCAAAACGTTAAACAGATAACGCAATGGTACACGAGCGAGTTGGAGAAGATGATAACGGAACAGCCGGAACAGTATTGGTGGATTCATAACAGATGGAAAGAACGTAGTGAAGGATAAATTTATGTTCGTATTTTTGATTAGTCCCGTTGTAAATTCGTCAAATCCGTGTCATAATGGTTGTGCGGTATGAACGCTCGCTTGTTCAATTTTTTTGAAATTAAAACAGATTATTAAAATGAGGTACACGATGACTGCACAAACGACATCTTCCAATGTTTTCACTTTTGAACAACTTATGGAATTGTTCCGTGAGACAGACCGGCAAATGAAGGAAACAGACCGGCAAATGAAGGAGACAGACCGGCAAATGAAGGAGACAGACCGGCAAATGAAGGAGACAGACCGGCAAATGAAGGAGACGGATCTGAAAATTAAAGAGACAGACCGGCAAATGAAGGAGACGGATCTGAAAATTAAAGAGACTGACCGGATACTTCAAGAGTCCATTCAGGAGATGCGGGCAAGCAACAAACGAACAGATAAAAAATTAGCCGAATTTGGTGACCGTCTTGGTGAAATCATAGAAGTCATAGTTGAAGGAGGCATCATTCGGAAGTTCCGCGAATTAGGTTACTCGTTTTCAGGTTGTTCCAGACGATACGAATTTGAAAATAAGCAACTTGATATTTCAGGTGAAATAGACCTGTTCCTTGAAGATGGTGACGATGCACTTGCCGCCGAAATCAAAACGAAATTAACTATAAGCGACGTAAAGGAACACATTAAGCGGATGGAGAGATTTCGTAAATATGCGGATGCCAGAAATGATAAACGTCATTTTTTAGCCGCCGTTGGCGGTGGTGTTGTTTGCAAAGAAGTGCAATACTACGCAATGAAAAACGGCATCTATGTTATCATCCAGTCCGGTGAATCGGTTGAAATCGCACCACTGCCAAAAGGATTCAAAGCGAGAGTCTGGTAACACGTAACGTAAGCGCCCCGTTTGCGAAACGGTAAATCAACCAGCAAATAAATTCCCATCAACAATTAACCAACCCACTACAAACACTATGTTACAAAAAATGTTTTCACCCGTTATCGTGCTGTGTATCCTTATGACCGGCTGTACTCAAATTGGAGTTACAGAGACAAAGAAAGTTGAAGTCATCGAGACTTATAACGTCGACCGTGCGGCGGCTTTTCCCGAACAGAAGCCCGGTACGCAGCCGCCTGTGTTGACAGGCGTTTTGAAACTCACCGACGAAGAATTAAAGCAAGGTCGGATTAACCTGTTCGACGGCGTTTCTACTTACGGCTGGGAAGAAAAACCAGTAATTCTTATCGCCAAAGGGAACGTACTTTTCGCGCAAGACGATGGCTTGAACGTTGTAAAACATTGGTTTCCCGATATAAAATTTGGCTCAACGTTGTCCGGCGCGAATATCGGTGAAGGTAACGGCGGAACGTTTGAAGCCGAGGTTAAATATGCCGGCGGTTTCGTAACTTTGCCGTTAAGCGATAAATTTGGCTATAAGGAATTTCGGATTTATCCCACCGACACCCGTTTACTCGGTAAAGACGACTGGAAACCCGCGTCGGGGAAAGCAACTTCTGTTTGGACTAATGACGGCGAAGTAATCGAATTACGCGGCGGAAGCGGGATGGTTGAGAGTAACGATGAGTTTGGCGACTTCGTTTTACAACTGGAATATATGACCGAAACGCCTGTCAACAGCGGCGTGTTCTTCCGTTGTATTCGCGGCGAAGAGATGAACGGTTACGAATGTCAAATCTTCAACAATCCGCCCGACGATCAGTACAAGAAGTACATCGGTACCGACACTGGCGGCTTGTTCCGTCGTCAAGTCGGACGTAACGTCGGTACGCAAGATAACGTTTGGAATTACGTAACAATCGCCGCGAGTGGAAACCGTTTTGCAACGTGGGTGAACGGAATACAAGTAACAGATTGGACAGACAAACGCCCCGAAGACCCGAACCCGCGAAAAGGTTTACGAACCGCCGCCGGAACAATTCAATTGCAAGGTCACGATGAGACGACAGTGATTAAGTTTAGGAATATACGTATTGCGGTAGCGAAGGACAGCGGTAAAGAAACAACGGAATGATTCACCGCGAAGACACGAAAAATGCAGAGAGAAGGACAATTTTAGATTTATGAATTTAGATTTTAATATATGTACATTGTTGTTGACGGAGACGGTTGCGTTACAAACAATCTAAAGAGTTAATTTTATGTTCGTACTTTTGATTAGTTCCGTTGTAAATTCGTCAAATCCGTGTCATAATGATCGCGTGGTATGAACGCTCGCTTGTTCAATTTTTTGAAATTAAAACAGATTATTAAAATGAGGCACACGATGACTGCACAAACGACACCTTCCAATGTTTTCACTTTTGAACAACTTATGGAATTGTTCCGTGATACAGACCGGCGAATGAAAGAAACTGACCGGCAAATGAAAGAAACAGACCGACAAATGAAAGAAACAGACCGACAAATGAAGGAGACTGGTCTGAAAATTAAGGAGACTGACCGGATACTTCAAGAGTCCATTCAGGAGATGCGGGCGAGCAACAAACGAACAGATAAAAAATTAGCCGAATTTGGTGACCGTCTTGGTGAAATCATAGAAGTCATAGTTGAAGGAGGCATCGTTCGGAAGTTCCGCGAATTAGGTTACTCGTTTTCAGGTTGTTCCAGACGATACGAATTTGAAAATAAGCAACTTGCTATTTCAGGTGAAATAGACCTGTTCCTTGAAGACGGTGACGATGCACTTGCCGCCGAAATCAAAACGAAATTAACTATAAGCGACATAAAGGAACACATCAAACGGATGGAGAGATTTCGCAAATATGCGGATGCCAGAAATGATAAACGTCGTTTTTTAGCCGCCGTTGGCGGTGGTGTTGTTTGCAAGGAAGTACAAGACTACGCAATGAAAAACGGCATCTACGTTATCATCCAGTCCGGTGAATCGGTTGAAATCGCACCGCTGCCCAAAGGATTCAAAGCGAGAGTCTGGTAACACGTAACGCAAAGGCCTGTGTTGACATTCACCGCGAAGACACGAAAAATGCAGAGAGAATGACAATTTTAGATTTATGAATTTAGATTTTAATATATGTACATTGTTGTTGACGGAGACGGTTGCGTTACAAACAATCTAAAAAATTTTTCTCTTTCGCGTCTTCGTACTTTCGCGGTTAAAAGTAAATAAAATCACATACTCAATGACATTAAACTCTTCGCAGAAAACTGCTGTTGAAACGCTTTCCGGTCCGTTGCTTGTTCTTGCCGGTGCTGGTACCGGCAAGACTCGTGTTGTTACCTATCGCATCGTTCGGCTCATTGAGTCTGGTATTCGGGCTTCGCGGATTCTTGCTGTTACTTTTACCAACAAAGCCGCGCGAGAAATGCAGTCACGTGTTACCGAATTGCTGACTAAAACACGCCGCGTCAACAATCGTGACAAGCCGGAAATATCGACATTTCACTCACTCTGCGTGCGAATCTTGCGCCGTCATATTACACGTCTCGGTTATCCCCAACAGTTTGCAATCTACGACCGCAGCGATCAGGAATCTGTAGCTCGTCAGGTTTTGAACGAAATAAAAGTTTCAAGCGCTGCGATGAAACCGAGCGATTTGTTGTACCAAATAAGTCAGTGGAAATGTGCGGCGTTGCGACCCGACCAAGCGGCGGCTCACGTTTGGAGTGCGAAAGACCACTTGGCGTTGCTCGCTTACGAACGTTATCAAAAAACACTAAAAACACTCGGCGCGGTTGACTTCGACGACTTATTGTTGTTGACCGAAGAATTATTTCAAACGTGTCCCGACGTGTTGGCAACGGAATCAAATAGATTCGAGCACTTGCTCATTGACGAATATCAGGACACGAATATGAGTCAGTATCGAATAGTCAAAGGACTCGCGATGAAGCACCGAAACATCTGCGTTGTAGGTGACGACGATCAGGCGATTTACGGGTGGCGCGGTGCGGAAGTCACGCATATTCTCGGTTTTCGGAACGACTGGGCGGACGCGAAAGTTGTTCGGCTTGAAGAAAATTATCGTTCGACAAAACCGATTCTCGACTGGGCGAATCGTGTTATTTCATTCAACGCGACACGTCACGAGAAGCAACTGCGAACGACGCGACAAGGCGAGCCGCCGCGTATTATTCAGTGTAAGGACGGCGACGAAGAAGCGAAGACGGTTGTTGAACAAATCAAGACGCGGATTGGTAATACGCAACGGCAGCCGTGTGATTTTGCGATTCTGTATCGGACGAACGAGCAACCGCGTGCGTTTGAAATGGAACTTCGCAACGCGAACATTCCTTATACGATTGTCGGCGGACAGTCGTTTTTTGACCGTAAGGAAGTACGCGACGTGCTTGCGTACCTGAAAACTGTGAACCACCCGCAAGACGAAATTTCGTTACTGCGGATACTGAATATGCCGCCGAGAGGAATCGGACAGACGAGTGTACAGAAGATTTTGGAATCGGCAGTGAACGAGAAAATTTCGGTTTGGGACAAGATTGGTAGTATTGTTCGCGGTGAGAGTACAGTAGAATCGTTGACACCGAAAGTGCGTGACGCTCTGACACGGTTTCAGTCAACGATAACGGGTATTCAAAACAGTTTCAAACGGAGTTTCGACGCGGAAACGGTAAGCGGTATGTTGGACACGATCGCGTATCAGGCGGAGATTACACGTCAGTACGCCGACCCGAACGAACGTTCAACGAGATGGGAATCGGTTGGTGAAGTAGTGAACGCGGTTGCGTCTTATGTTGGTGAACAGGAGAACGCAAGTTTGCAAGGTTTTCTCGACAGTACAAGTCTAGCGGAGCCGGATTTCAGTAACAACAATAAGAAGGATGCGTATCGGAATAACGTAACGATGATGACACTCCACGCGGCGAAGGGGTTGGAATTTAAGGAGGTATATCTAATCGGAATGGAAGAAGGAATCCTGCCGCACCACCGGAGTTTATCAAGCGAGGACACGTCGGCAATAGACGAAGAACGCCGTCTATGTTACGTAGGAATAACAAGGGCGGAACTACGTCTGACATTGACAATGGCACTAAACAGAATGAAATGGGGGAAGCCAAAACCAACAATGCCAAGCCGCTTCCTATACGAAATAACAGGACAAGCCCAGCACCCGAATTATCACAAAGTGATAAACGGAAAATTGCACGAGGGGAAAAAGTGATGAAAAATATATTTCCAACATTTTCACCTATTTTGGGAATTTGGTGGTATGTACCCTGTACGAATTACCGCAACGATACCGCAGCCCCTTCCCAAACCTGTCGTAAATCCTGAATCAGACGACAATGAAAATTAACATGGCAAAATGGACACTGTTGTTTTTATGTGCGGTGACGATTGGGGTTAATGTATTGTCACCTTGCCGATTCAGTTACGTTTACAACGAGAATGGTCGTATCGCTTCTGGTTTAATTCACTTAGCGGCAGTGTGGTAAGGATACATAAGGAACTGTCCGCCCTGATGGTGACGAAAAACCTAACATGGTTGAAAATTGTTTAGGGTGTGTAAAAATATCCCTCACTTATTTTTACACACTCCCCTTGTAGAATGGAACGTTTTGTGTTCTAATGCTTGGGTGTTTTGTGTGTTATCTACACCTTGTTATATTGTTACAAGAAACTCTTGAAGCCAA
>JAITST010000534.1 GCA_031287585.1 Planctomycetaceae bacterium
AAAACACATTGTACAACGAATACCGGGTACGCTCGTTACCGGAGGAAACACCGAAATACGCAGTAAAAGTCGAAGGCGGATGTTATTGGTGAGTGAATATGTTCTGAAACTAGAAGATACAGAAACAACGTAACTGTACTTTCTCAAAAATCACAATACGATGTCACCACTTACACGACTTTGTAAAGTCATTGTTCAAAGGTAGGTAAGGATAGGTAAGTGTGGTTTTGGTATTCTATCCTTATCTATCCTTGACTATCTGTGAATAAAAATAAGTTTTTTGTTTCCCTAAAACATTATTAGGCAAGTTGTGTGTCTTACGTTTTTCCAAATAAGGTTAGGGAATCTCTAAAAACTCTTTTTTAACGCGGAGGAGTATTTTTTATAACTTATTCTATTATAAATCATTACAAAAGATTTTCAAAATAAAATCTCTGCGTTTCTCTGCGAACTCTGCGGTTAAAATTGTGTTTTTTAGAAATGCCCGTACGTAACTCCGTCGGAATACCGCATACTATTTGTGCTTACAAAAAATTAACACACATTGTTGCCAGTCAATTTCCTCACGAACACAAGCACTGCGGACGATAACCGTTCCGGTATTGACGATTTTTAGAATTATGTCGATTATTCATATTATCCGTGTTACTGTTTTTACCTGTCTTACCGAAAACTTATGTCACACTTATATCACACTGGTAAACCTAAACAAAATGTAGAAGTTGTATTCGACCAACTACTTGGGACGTTTCAACTCCCGCATAACATTGACCCGTTGCTTTTCGACACATGGTACAGCAACGAAGTCCGTGCGTTGGAAGCGGAAGAAGACGAGGAGAATCCGTTACCGGAAACACCAACCGCGCGCGGACTCGGCAGGATTTTCGCGGTTCACGTCGGCGTTGTCGCGATGATAACGACAATCTGTATCGGCTTATTGAATGGAACACCAAACTCAGATATTCTCAATAACGTTTGCTGGTCGCTGATAGTGTTCACGATTCTCGGTTACCTAGCGGGAATAGTCGCGGATTATGCGGTAAAGGAATCAGTCGAAACAATAATCCGTGAAGTAGTCCAGCGCAGCGACGACGCGGGACGCACAGAGGCGAACGCGGCGACAGAAGGAATTACTGCCGCTAGTTAGGTTCCGCCTAACACGATTGAAACTAACAACTACTCACATGAAATTTTCACATCCGTTGTTTTTCAAAATCGGCGGCGTAATTGCGGCACCGCTCATACGTTGTTGGCTTGGCACGCTTGACATGAAGTTGAGTTATCCGCCCGGTATTCTCGACCCCGCTTACGGCTGGGACGGTCAGTCGCGGCTTTATCTGTTTTGGCACGAGTATATTTTTTACCCGCTTGCAATTCGCGGACATTCAAAGTTGACAATGTTACTCAGTCAACATACCGACGCAAACATCGTACAAGAGTTGTCCGACCGTTTTGGTTTCAAATGTGTTCGCGGCTCGACAAATCGCGGCGGTCTGAAAGCGATACGTGAAATGCGTGACCTCGTAAGCCGTGAAAACCTGACAATCGCCGCCGACGGTCCGCAAGGTCCGCGGCGCGGAATGGCATTAGGTCCGATATACATTGCGTCACGTTTACGCTTACCGATAATCCTGATTGGATTCGGCTACCAAAACGGGTGGCGGGTGAACAGTTGGGACAAGTTCGCGATACCGCGACCGTACAGCCGTGTTAGGGGAATACTCAGCCGTGAACTATTCGTACCTGAAAACGCGAATCGTGATACATTAGAACAATACCGAATCTCGACACAACAAGCACTAACCAAAACAACAATCGCCGCCGAAGAGTGGGCAAACTCCGAGCAACAGATGGAAAACGAAGTAGCGGTAGAGCCTGACGCGAAGTCGTCAATGTTCTACGGAGAGTTCCCGAATCATATTTTTGTACAAAGGAAAACAACTTAACCCACAATAAAACTAATGAAAAAACCATCATTCTGGACTTGTTGGAAAGGTTACAGTGCATTTCAAAAACTATCACCGGAGCAACGGCGTATTGTGTTTTACTCGGAAGGTAAATCTTATTGGTCGTTCTTACGTCCTGTGATTAATGCGTTGCTTGAGACTACCAACGAGACACCAACGTATATCAGTTCAGACCCCGACGACCCGGGATTGACGTTCGCGACGGAACGGATGCGCGGGGTTTGTGTTGGTTCCGGTTTTATGATGATTATGTTGTTCAACTCACTCAAAGCAAATGTTCTCGCTATGTCAACGCCGGACTTGGAGGTATATCATCTCAAACGGTCAAAGGTGTTTCCGGTTCACTACGCATACCTGATGCACGGCGCGGACAGTGTGTCGATGGTACTACGCGAGCGGGCGTTGGACCACTTCGATTCGGTCTTTTGTTCTGGTATGCACAACGTTACCGAAATTCGCAAACGCGAGACAATGAAGGCGTTGCCGAAAAAGCAACTATTTGAAATCGGTTATCCGTATCAAGATGAGTTGATTGCAAAGGTGAACGCGGAAACGGCGGCTGTTACAGCAAAACGAAACGGTGACAAACTTTGCGTTCTGGTCGCGCCGTCGTATTCGGAGAAAGGAACGGGAACGCTTGAGACATGTGGTGTCGAACTTGTCGGTTCACTTTTGGATGCGGGTTATGAAACGATTGTACGTCCGCATCCGAGAACGTGGCTCTTACAACCAAAGTGTATCGAAACGATTCGACAAACGTATAGCGAACGGGCAAACTTCACGCTGGAAACGAGTACCGTAAGTTCGGATTCGTTACGCCGTGCTGATTTGCTCATTAGCGACTGGTCGGCGATTGCTTTGGAATACGCATTCTCGCGGCTGCGACCAGTTTTGTACATTGATGTTCCGCGTAAGGTGATAAATCCGAACTATGCTGAACTGGGTATTGAACCGTTTGAAGTTTCGGTGCGGGAAAAGGTGGGAGCGGTATTGCCGCCGGATGAAGTTGGTGATGTCGCAAACGTTGTACGAAAGTTATGTGAAAACCCAACAGCAATGAGCGAACAAATCCGAAACGTCCGCGATACGAATGTTTTCAACGTAGGAAAAAGTGCAATCAAGGCGGCGGAAAAGTTAGTGGAATTGGCAAACAGAAAAATTACGTAGGTGAATAAATAGATTGTTAATTGTAAACATTTTCCTACCGTTCAAGAGGTCGTATATTAAATTACAAAAACTGGGGAAGAGACATTCCCAACTTTTCAGACGAGTAAAACGTCTGAATCAAGAATTTTTATAAAATGTCATCTCAATGAAAGCGTAGAGATGTACCGGGTGTTTTGTTTTCATTTCCAGAGTAGTATTTTATCGTTACTATATGGTTGGTTTTGTGTATTGACCGCTAGCGGTTCAGGGTGAAGAAAAATATCCGTGAACGGTCACGATTTGTTTTCAATAGATACCGATAATGTACGCGTTTGCTTTCTTCACAAATCTGTGTTACACTTCTTGGGTTATTTATTTTAACCTGCTCTTTTTCAATTTTTCATCCGGCGAGGACGTATATTTTTTAGTACATCGGTTATTCTTTGTTTGCTTTCCTCCGAAAGCGGAAGTGCCTTTAGGGACACCTCTAATAACACTAAATTCTATCAAAAAAAAAAAACGCAATAGGGGGATAAATTTTTTTAAGCATTTCGGTTGCTGGTATTTTATTTTTATCCGTTTTGACGGCTAATTTGTGCCGTCAAAACGGAGTATCTCCCCGCTAATCCACTCTGCCCAACTTTTTCAAACTTAAATAGCGGCTGTCATTACTGCCCAAATTTCTCATTCCTATCCAAAACTTCGCCCTCGCAAAACCAATACTGCGCAGCGTCTCCTCTTCCATCCGCATCTTTTGTTCCCCAAAAATGTATTCTATCCGGCAACGTACCTTACTTTTTGTACGGTTACTCGCCTTCTGCTCTTCCGTCAACGGATGATTACGATAACCCTTCTCACTTATCTGCGGTTCATAACCGCGTTTCAATATTCCGCCACAATATTCTCGCCGCTGTAAGCCGAATCCGCATACGACTTCTCGCATCCCGGTTGCGGCTGCTCCGGCAACACATCCAAATACGGTACACTATCGTGAACCTTCGCCGTTGTCACTCCATAACCCCAAATCAACTTCCAAATCGCGTCAACCCACGGATGGTCTTTGTAA
>JAITST010000540.1 GCA_031287585.1 Planctomycetaceae bacterium
CGCGAGCAATCGGCGTATTGTACATTTGCGTTAGCGGTGGCATTGATGTGTCAATTCAAACAAAATGATTCCTTACCCCTACTTGAAAAGTTTGTGCCAAATGGTACATTCAATAACACAGATACAGCACCGCGAGCGTTGTTGGTTTTGGCACAGTGTTATTCGATGATTAAAGGAATGCAGGAAAAGGAAAATCGTTGCTACGAGTACATTGTGAAAAAATTCCCATATACACAAGAAGCGGACAACGCTTTGTTTTTCATTGCGCAACCTTATTACTATGAGGCAGACTACATTAGCATCCGTAAAACAATAAATCGTCCAAAAACTGGTCTTGTTTGCAAATGTGATAATACTTTTGCCTACGGGGCAAAGAGGTAGAGACATCCCGTCCTGTCGGTTGAAACCGACGGTGGGTTGCGTCATACGTTCTCACCAGTTTGCTTACCATTGTTGATTGTCCCATTAGTCCTTCTTTTTTTCGGCGGCTGATTGTAGTACAATGAATATCGGTTTTTGCGAGTTCACCACGCAAAAAATCGCTGAATGTTTATCTCGTGCAATCGTTTCAGGGTCGTTCAAACAAACTTGCCAAACCTAGTAATGGGTTAGGTGACAAATTTTAATTTAGGAGAATAATTATGTCTATTTCACGTCGTAGTTTTTTATCGGCTTCGGTTTTGACTGCTGCTTCTGCTACACTCCCAACACCCGCCATTTTCGGTGCGGAAAAGAACAAAAAATACCAAGTTGCTCTCGTCGGAACCGGCGGAATGGGCAATGCGAATTTGGGGGCTGCAATTTCAACGAAAACTGTTGAAACAGTTGCCCTTGTCGATGTGGATAGAGGGCGGCGTGAATTGTCGTTTGAGAGTGTTAAAAAGAGTACCGGATTGGAAGCGAAACTGTTCAACGACCATCGGGAAATGCTTGAAGAAGTTAAACCTGAAATCGTGATTGTTGCTACGCCGGAGCATTGGCATCCGTTAATTACGATTGACGCTTGTAAAGCCGGTGCGCATGTTTACGTGGAAAAGCCGGTATCGCACACGATCAACGAAGGAATTGCGATGGTCAAAACGGCAAGAGAAACCGGTCGAACGATTCAAGTCGGAACGCATCGTCGTTGTTCTCCGGCGGGAATCGCGGCGAAAAAATATATCAAAGAGGGTAACATCGGTCAGATCGGTATGGTTCGTGCTTTTGTTCATTATACGGCTTGGGGCGGAAAAGATGTTCCGACTCCCGACACGCCAACGCCGGAAGGACTTGATTGGGACAGATGGTGCGGTCCCGCTCCGCTGATTCCGTTCAATTCCAAGATACACCCCGGCGGTTTCCGTCAGTTCCTCAATTACGGAACCGGTCAACTAGGTGATTGGGGAACGCACTGGATGGATATGATTTTGTGGGTAATGGACGATCAGGAACAATACCCGTCAACCGTTTCATCAACTGGTGGTCGATTTATATGGCGTGACAATACTGATGCCCCCGATACGCAATCGGCGTTGTACAAATTTGACAAATATATGGTCGAGTGGGAACACCGTTGTTACGCCGGTAACGCCCCTGAAAAGGAAAATATCGGAGTTTATTTTTATGGTACAAAAGGTACGGTGCATATCGGTGACGGAAATTGGAGTGTGTTCAAAAGTCAAGATAAAAACGCCAATCCAGAAACGCCGGACACTCCTAAAAACGAAGGCAATCTTCAGGTGTCGTGGCGGAATTTCATTGAATCAATAGAAAACGGTCAGAAGCCGATTTGCGACATTGAATACGGACACCGCGCAACGACGATGACATTACTCGGAATGTTAGCCCTGAAACTCGGTCGGAATGTCCGTTGGGACGGCGAAAAACAAACGATTCCCAACGACCCCGAAGCGGTGAAACTTATGTCGCGTGAATATCGCGCACCTTGGAAATATCCGAGTTGATGTGGATCGTACCTGCTCTTCAAACCCGACTAACACCGCTTTACAAATGCTGGCGATTGCCGTAAAATCGGTGGTTTATCACAGTAACATTTCACGAGAACACAATATGGATATTCACGGCAAAATGACAAGAAAATTTTTTGCAAAGTGGTTTTCTCTCATAAATATCTTCGTTTGCATTCCGCTGTTCCTTGCCGGAATGCTAGTCGCTTGTTCTCCGTGTTTTTGGGTCGGATTTGACGGAATGTTCCGCGCAACTTCAATCGAATTTGGCAACGGCTGGGAAAAAGCACCGTACACGTCGGAGGTTAGTAAAACGTGGGATACAAAACGTCCGACCTTTATGTGGCTTCCTTTTCCGCATTTTCATACAAGAATGGATATTTTGCAAGAATACAAATCGGTGCAAATGCAAAATTTTGACGGTACTACAACAGGTGGACAAACATACAAAGATGCCATTGGATATTCTTACTGCATCACACTATTGCCTTTTTTCAAGAACAGAGAATATGGCGTGTTAATGAAAAAAATTACATATAAAAATATACTGGGAAAAGAAGAAACGAGTGTTTGTTATAGTATTCCCGGCACGATTTCATACAGTTTTGCGGAGTTTTTATTCAGTTGGGTTTGCGGACTCGTTCTTATATTGTTGTCGTTTATCGTGCGTAAATCGCAGAGAAACAAAGAAAATGCCCTTATTGCAGAGGTGAAAAAATCGTAATGACACAAACACAAATGGTAAAATCACCTTACGTTATCGCGGCGGTAAAAGCAGTATCCAGCGGCTTAAACCGTTTTCCGAAGTGATTCAAGAGGCAACGACTACAAATTACGATTATAAGGAATTGATAAATAAAGAAAGCGAAAATGTTACGGAAACTTCTGACCAAAACGGGCGAACAGTTATGTTCGCCCGCTAGCCGTTTGTCCGTTTTACTTACTTCTTCTCATCAACCTTCTTTGCTGGTGAGTTGGCTGCTTTGCCTTCTTTGTGGCTGAATACCAGACCTTCGCCCGAATGATATGAGGCGTATTCTGTTACGATTGCTCCTTCTGGTCCGGCTAACATAAAGTGCTTATGTGTTAGTCCGCTTAACAGTGCCATGTCGCCCGGTTTTAGTTCTACCGCTTTGAAACAATCTATCGCTTTCGCCGCGATTTGACTCTTCAATGCTTTCTGGGCTTCCAACGGTAACGACGCTAAATCCGCTTCGCTGCCGCCTTCCGCGAAACACCAAACGCTGCCGTGACGTACCTGCCATGACTCATGTTTCGGGGCTTTACCTTCCGCTTCCATGTGTTGATGTTGCGGAATCATTTGGTACGGGAGCAGGTAAATTTCGTGACCGAAGTAGCCGTGTTCTTTATCGTTGACGAAGAATATGCCCCCCATTCCGACATTCGAAAAGTCACCGATATTGAAGTCGAGAATCCAAAGTTTATCGCCCGCTAGCGATGCTTTTTCGCTAGCGGCGAGAATCGGTCTCGCGATTGAGTAGTTGTGATAGCGAAACAGTTGCGTGTATGCACGCTTTGCCTTCGCCTCATCAAAACTACCGTCTGCCTTGTAAAAATAATCGTTGCCATACTTCTGCACACGCGGCGATTGCGACTGAATTGCGGCACGGCGACTCTGAGCAGAAACAGTTAAAGCCATCGTCGCTAACATAACAACGGTGGTAACGAAAAGAAACGAGTTACGAAATGTCATAATTGACTCCTTTGAAAATTGTGAACTGTTTACAAAACGTGAAGAAAACATTTCTCCACGAACGAGTGGCGATTATAACACGGGTACGGCGGAGATTCAAGAGGCGGGAACGCGAGCGTCCCGCAAAACAACAGCCCGATACCTCGCCTACTCGACAAGTATTTTTCAGAATTGGAATACTCATCATTTGTTCACATCGGTTGCGGAAACGATTACAGTATTTTATAATCGTGTGCGTTTGCTAACTTGTGTGAAGGTGTTAATTTGAAGCGGCAAGGTTAAGTTCATAGTCGAACCGCTCCAACCGGATATGAGAGCCAATGTTGAAACTAAACAAAATTGAACCGTATATCCTCATCGCGGCGGCATTTTTTCCGACGTTGTTGACGTTTTGTTACTTCATACTGTTTGCGGGGTCGGACGGTGCGCGGGCGGTTTATGGCGTTGGTAAGACGATACAGTTTTTGTTGCCGGCGGTTTGGGCGGGACTGATTTGCCGTGAACGTTTTTTGTTACGGCGGTTTTCAAAACGCGGCGTTGTTGAATCGTTGGTGTTTGGCGGTGCGGTGTTTTTGTCGATGGTTGCCGCGTATTATGTTGTACTTCGTTACGGCGTTTTATCACCAAACTCCGTCGCGACACAGGAAATCACGAACAAACTTGCAACATTCAACGCGAACGTGCCAACGTTTTTTATCATCGTTGGTGTATTTTATTCGTTGATGCACAGCGGTTTGGAAGAATACTACTGGCGTTGGTTTTTGTACCGCCGGTTGACGAAAACGATGCGATGGAATTACGCGGCGGCGTTGTCGAGTGTCGGCTTTATGCTGCATCACGTTTTAATACTAGGAACATATTTTGGCTTCACGCATTGGGTAACGTGGCTCGGCTCAGTCGGCTGTGCGGTCGGCGGCTTGTATTGGTGTTGGTCATATAAACGATTCGACAATATTTATCCGCTATGGATTTCACACGGTATAATCGACGCGGCGATTTTCGTAGTTGGATACCTAGCGATTTTTTCGTTATAAGCAACTTATAAAATTTTATCAGTTAAAATTGAAAGTGTTGCTTGGAATTTGCGGCAAAACGAGCCGCGTTATGAACGTGGACGGTTACATCATTTTCAACGGATAACAAAATGAATAACATTTTTTGTATGAAATGGGGGACGAAGTTTCCGCCGCTTTATGTCAACGTGCTTGCGGCGATGGTTCGCCGTCACTTGCAAACGCCGTATCGGTTCGTATGTTTTACGGACGATGGCAGCGGACTTGACCCGTCGGTTGAAGTTCGCCCGTTACCGGAAATGCAACTCTCCGCGTCGTTACCCGAACGCGGTTGGCGGAAGTTGACGATACTCGGTAACAATCTCGGTGACGACCTTAACGGTAGTGCGTTGTTCCTCGACCTTGATGTGCTGATACTCGACGACTTACAACCGTTCTTTGATGTCTCCGGCAAGTTTGTTATCGTACAAGAATGGGGCTTCAAAGACAAAATCATCGGTAACTCATCCGTTTTCCGTTTTGAAATCGGCGAACACCAAGACGTGTTAGAACACTTCATAAACCACGGCAACGAAGTTCGTCAACAGTTCCGTAACGAACAAGCGTACCTGTCACATTCGATTAACAACAAAAGAATGTTGACGTATTGGAACGAAGAATGGTGCCGGAGTTTCAAACGTCACTGCCTACAACCATTTCCGCTCTGCCATCTAATCCCGCCCCAAAAACCGGAAAACGCAAAGATAGTTGTATTCCACGGAAATCCAAACCCCGACATTGCAATAAAAGGTTGGATAGGTCACTATGGACTGCGAGCGGCGAAACCAGCAAGTTGGATTGCGGAGAATTGGAGAGAATAGTTACTAAAAAACAGAAAAACTATGTCAAACATCCATCCATCACACTACACAAACGAGAATCGTTCACCATACTCCGAATCAGAAAGTTCATCGGAAAAGTTGGGACGGCTTATTTCTGAACATCGGAGAACATGGGGGAGTTTTTTTGTGTTCATTATTTATTTTATAATTCCATTTGTACAGGCGTTTGCTCTAACTTTCGTTATGTTATCAATCGTTTCACGTGGAATGTGGGAATGGTCGTATTGGCTTCTCATTTTGTTTTTCGGTTCTTTTGCGTTATGGTTTGGTTGGTGGATTAAAGTAAGAATTACCGGTTATGATTACGCGGCAGTTTACGAAAACGGTTTGTTGCTCCGAAGCCGTTTCGATGTACGCAGGTAACGATGATAACGAATATACCGACGAAAAGTTTACCATTGAATCAGGATCGGGGTTCACTTTTTCGGAGGCGTATCATCTTTTCGGTGAAATAACACGTTTCGCTGTTAAGAATCCGGAGAGCGAAAATAGCCCCCTTGCATTATTTGTATAGATAATGTATAATCCGTCAAGTCGTTTTCGTGAATGGCGGTTTCAACCTTTTTTTACTCGTTTCCTGACGCTATGCCAAAATCATTGTGTATTTTTTCGTTGTCCGTATCGGTATTGTTATTCCTTATCTTTACGCTTGACTTGCTTTTCGGGTTTCCGTTTAGTAAGGCGGGCGGCTTGCTTATGAATCTTGGGTTCATTGCCGCTACCGCTATTCTCGGTACGTATAGTTACCTGACTCTGCGTGAGTTACGTTAAAATCCCTAACCATAAAACAATTTTATGCACCCAGTTTTTTATTCGATACCGCTTGTTATCCTTTTTTCTCTTTGCTACGCGGGAACTCGCCACGAGAATATCTCCGCTATTGTACGGCACGCTGCGCATTTTGCGGGATGGACGTTTTTCGCGATGGTAGTAGTTGTTCTGATTATAGAGTTTATTCTGGCATTTGTGAAAGTTTAATGCTGTACCTCGACTTGGGTTATTAAACCATCTCAATAGATGTGTAGAACCAATTCATATTCGGGCAACCGCAATGGTTGCCCAGACGATATGTTTCACCATCAACGCTCAAAAAAATATCCCGGCACCTTAATTTCATAACGAAATTCTCCGGGTTGTGTTGTTAAGGTTGGGCAGAGATAGTGGTGGTAACTGTGTCCCTGTTGTACTATTGGTACATCCCGCAATTTTTTTCCTTGTTCGTCGAATGATGTTACCCATACATTAGAAAGTTTTGCTAATAACACTATATCCGTTTCAGGTTCGCCGGGCAGCGGTGTGATGTTTATTGTTTTGCCGTCTTCGGAGAACTCGGCGCGGATTGCTCCTTTGGTTTTCATTATGTTGATTGTGTCCTGTTTACTCAACTCTACCGTTGCCAGCTCTGCTTGCGGTATAAAACGTTTTTGCAACTCGCGGTTTTCAGCGTTGTTTTGTTCCGCTTCACGGATTGTTATGTTTGTCACCTTACCTTCGTTGTTCCGTTCTACATTCATCATTCCAATCGAGTAACGATAATTACCTGCGTCGTAACCCAACAATTCCGCGCGGCGCCCATTCGCACCTTCACGATACAAACCAACCACCAGATGATAATCGCCCGCCGGTAACGAGTCGGGAATAGTTGCCTGACGCATTAGCGTTGTCACCTTACCGTTCCACTTCGACGTTGGTATCGCCGTCTCGCCGCCGCCTAGCACTGCGTCAACCTGTCGATGAGGCCAACCCAAATCTTGCGTTACACAGTGCATAAACAATTTGTAATCGCTAGGATTTCCGTCCGCGTCCTGCGTTCCGCGATGAGCGTCCCAATCAACCGTACACGAAAACTTGCCGTCACCATCGTATTTGAACGAGTTCAGCGACGGACAAATCGGCTGCACTCCGCCGTACATTTTTTGACGACCGTTTACATATATTGACTTCGTTCGCGTATCCGTTTGTTGGTTCGTCTGCCCTGTTGTGACAAAATTCTCACGGCACATTTCAAACAACACGCCGCCGCTGTCCTTGTATATTCCCGCCTCACCAAACGTTCCGCTCGCGTAAAAACCGTACAGCGGCAACGTATGTTTGTCGTCAATCTTCCAGTCGTCAATACCGCGATTAACATAAATCGTCGTCACACCGCCGTTCACTTTTCTGTTTGATTTCCAAACGATTCGCTGACGATGAATGTTACCGCCGACAAACTCAACACTCTCAACTTCAGCGTCCGCCAACTCACGCACCAACGGCTGCAACAAATAATACTTACGAACCGCACCGCGATACGCCGCCCCCAAATCAACTTGCGCCGGATGCCCCGTCAACACTTCCGCGGTAATGTAATCGTCGCTCTCGATACCGTGCAACATCCGCCCGCGTCCCGCTTCGTAACGATTACTGTAACCAACACCGTGTAGCGAAAACGCCGTATGATTAACCGCGTCGAACCACGCTACACGTTCCCAATCGTCGCAGTCAATTCGCAATCTGCATTCGCCCTCACCGTTCGAGATATAGAAAAACTGACAATCGCTGCCGTCGAGATGACCCGCAAGAAAATCTTGCCCCGCTTCGCTGATTGTCACCGCGTTAAAGTTACTTCGCAACTTTTCAGTTTGACGGTCTCGCGAAACCGCCGTCAGACGATTTCGTATCGTGTCGAACGTTTCGTTCCAATGTTGTAACGTTTCCGTTCGCGAGTGCAGGTTACTTTGACGGTCATAATAATCAAACGGAGGCATCGCGGCGAACACGTCAACGAAGTAACACGTGAGCGGCAATTCGCCGAGTATCGCGTCGAGATTGCGATTCAGAATCGGTTCAATCGCGTCGGGACGAAACTGATAACTCTGCGCGTCGTTATAATAGTGCATCCACGCCCGGCGCGGCTGTCCGCTGTTGTCGAACGTAATCTTGTCGTAATCGTAACCGGATGCGTCGGGATAATAGTCAATGTAGTTGTCGTGCAAACCGTATAAAATGCCCGCCCCTTCGCACAACTCAACCGACTTGCGAATCTCCGTCGCCGTACCGAGTGACGGATTGGGATACCAAATGTCGGGCAAACGATTGTCGTAACCGTAACGTTGCCACGAATGAATCACAAACAGCGAGTCATTCAAACCGTAACGAATCGCGTTCTCTACGATATTTGTATGTGACGCGAAATTACCGCCCCAGATGTCGAAGCACATTCGTCCCGCTTTCGTTTTAACTCCGGCAGCCGGTTTGAGCGGATTGATTGCGCGATAACGAACCGCACAATCAAACGCGCCGCTAGTACCGGGCAACAACGTAAGACGCGTACCCGGATGAACGCCGAGAGTTGAGACGGACGCTTGCGGATTGACTCGTATGTCGCTCGGCGGTGTTGTTGTCGCCATCAACATTGAGATACCGTTATCGTAATCAGTCGCGATATGCGACGTAGAAAGTTGTTGACCGCCCGCGTTAATCGTGAACGGCTTCTGCGGTTTGACTATGCAAAAACCGTGACCGAAGAACACTCGTTCGATTTTCGCGTCAACTGCTTCACCGAGTTCGATGTCTGTTATCCAATCGGGTTCTGAACAGTCGATTGATATTTGTAACGCGCCTTTGTTGTCTTGTAACGAGTAAAACATTGTCGCCTTCTCGCCGTTGATTCCGATTTCCTGCGCCCATTCGTGAGCGGCTTGTACCGGCTGCGTTACTACCCGCTTTGTTTCGGGACGCGGCGGCAAACCGGCGTTGTTTGTTGATGCCGCCGCGCGTTTATCAATCCACTTACCGGACGATATTATAGACGGCGATTGTCCGAGCGGCGTACCTTTGATTTTGACTTTGATACCGTTATACGTGATTGTTTTACCGGCGGACATAATTTGTATAACGCCGTCGAGAAAACCGTTATCACCAAACGCAACTACCGCCCGCGTTTCGTTTCCGGCAAGCGGAAAGAGAAACACGCTGTCAGAATGTTCACCGGTCTTGCTTGTGTCAACACTCTCGCAGACGGCGACGAGTTTGTCGATAGAACGTTTCGGCGACTGCATAACTTCGTCAACTGTTTGTCCAACGAAAAACGTTGGTGAGCCAAGAAAACAACCATCGCAGGTAGTATCACGTTTTGCGCCGGGGTCGGCAACGATGTGGAATGTCACCTCTTTACCAGCGAAAGCGGAAATGTCAGCGGCAAACGGTACCCAAGTTTTCGAGGCGGTAGAAATTTCACCGCAAACGGTCGTCTTGCCGTTATCGATAACTATCACTTTGAACGTAACGCCATCGCTATTCGGCTCGGACGGCGCAGTATCACGAATAGCCGCGAACGCACTAAACGTAATCGGTTTTGAAGACGGCAAGTGAACACGGTATTCAAGTCCGATAGTACCGGCACCGGTAGCGTAGGGCGGGTGAAACTCAATCGCAGGTCGAGTCTCGCCGCGAAAACGGGAATCGAAATGAAGATTTGCCTTTGTAACAGGTTCGTTGCCAGTCCAACCAACGGGAAGATAATTGTATTTCTCGGTGTTGTTGTTACGTTCTTTGTCAATAGTCCAAAACGCTCGGTAATTTTTCTGCGAGTCGAAGACCAGTCCGCCGTGTTCGGGAACATTAACAACCGGCAACTCCGTTGCGGAAGAAATAAGTTTTCCAAACAAAGGATTGTAATTAAACCATTGAGGATTTGGTGAAATAGTAGAAAGAAAAGGTTGTACAACATCGAGTTGTTTTTCAACACCGCCGTCGTCCCATTGTACAAGTAAACGAACCGGATAATGAGCGTTGAGCGTACCATGTTTACCGACAACCGCAACATCAATTCGTTGCTCACCATTAGCCGCAACCAAAACTTCGCGGGTCAAAGTATCACGTTCAGACTGCGGAGCGTCAACAAACTCAATAGTCTCGATGGTAGAAAAAGTGAGTTTGAGTTTAAGCGGAGAAGCACCGGAATTTTTAATTGTAGTAACAAGCGTAATCGGAGTATCAAGCAGCGTCATAACAGGCGGCTTCTCAATAACAACAGAAATAACACCATTCTCCGCTCGGTCACAAATAAAACTAAACGAACTACCACAAGTAAAGGCGGCAGCAATAACAAACAGCAGACGAAACAAAAATTGAAAACGAACAATGGAAAACATAATAATTTTCTGGTAAGATAACAGAGGTTATAAAAAGACAACATGTATAAATGTAAAACATTACACTACAAATTGCAATAGAGACATCAAGCAGGCGGTCAGGGGGATTTTAGATTTTCGATTTTAGATTTTAGATTTTGTTTTAATACCCAAATTCCAAATCTAAAATCTGCAATCTAAAATCTAAAATCTAAAATCCCCCCTGCTTCCCGTTTTTCTCTCCCCGCCTTGCGTTGTCGGCTTGTTATGGTACAATGATTATTCATGTAATGTAACGCTGCGCGGGATATGGTTTCCCGTTGTATGCTATGATTTTTGTTTAACCTTTTTGAGAAGGAGTTGAGTTGTGGCTATTAAAGTAGGTATCAATGGTTTTGGTCGCATTGGTCGATTGGTTTTCCGTGCTGCTGTTGAAGAGCGGAATGACATTGAAATCGTAGGAATCAACGATTTGATTGACGTTGATTATATGGTTTATATGCTCAAATACGACAGCGTTCACGGTCAGTTCAAGGGTACGGCTGAATCAAAGGACGGGAAACTTGTTGTCAACGGTAAGGCGATTCGCGTTACCAGTGAAAAAGACCCCGCTAACTTGAAGTGGAACGAAGTCGGTGCTGAGTATGTCGTTGAATCGACCGGCTTGTTCCTGTCGAAAGACAAAGCGGAAGCACATATCAATGCTGGTGCGAAGCGTGTTGTTATGTCCGCCCCGTCGAAGGACGACACGCCGATGTTCGTTTGCGGTGTGAATCATAAGACGTATGCCGGTCAGGCAATCGTGTCGAACGCGTCTTGCACGACGAATTGTCTTGCACCGCTCGCGAAAGTTGTTAATGACAATTTCAAGATAATCGAAGGTTTGATGACAACTGTTCACGCGACAACGGCAACACAGAAAACAGTTGACGGACCGTCGCAGAAGGACTGGCGCGGCGGACGCGCGGCAGGCGGGAACATTATCCCGTCCAGCACAGGTGCGGCAAAGGCCGTCGGCAAAGTCATTCCCGAACTCAACGGCAAACTGACCGGTATGTCGTTGCGTGTTCCAACACTCGACGTTTCAGTGGTTGACTTGACGTGCCGTATCGAAAAGGGGGCGACGTATGACGAAATCAAAGCCGCAGTTAAGAAAGCGTCCGAAGGCGAACTGAAAGGCATTCTCGGTTATACGGAAGACGATGTTGTTTCGACGGATTTCGTACACGAGAAACGTACATCGGTATTCGACGCGAAAGCCGGTATAGCATTGAACGCGAATTTCGTCAAATTGGTTGCGTGGTACGATAATGAGTGGGGCTATTCAAACAAAGTCCTTGAACTCATTGCTCACATGGCGACTGTGAAATAGTTTGTTGTTGACTATGATTAAAAATTGACACCGGTTGCCGTCGGTTGAATCGACGGCAACACGGTGTTTGTTTGTGTTCGTCAGTTTTAACTGACGGGCGATGGTTGTTTTTATCTGTGTTTCCTATAACTTCTGCATTTTTTACGGAGAAAAATCTATGTCAAAAAAAATTCTTACTACATTATTGTTACTAACGTTTGTAACGTTATCGTCATCGTTGTACTCACAACAGCCCCAATCGGATGAGCGTGTCGAACGCCGTGTAGAACGCGAAAACGGGCGTGGACAGAATCTGGCTAAAATGCCATCGGGAACGGTCACGGTTTTGGGACGCAGTTTTGTTAAGTCGGCATCAAGCGGCACTGCGGCTATCGCACCGTTTCTTGCGTCGGTACGTGACAAACGTGTTCGCGACGACCTTGGTTTAAGTCAGGAGCAGGTTGACAAAATCAAGGCGGTTCAAGACGATATGAATGGTAATACGTTGATGAAGACTGCCAAGTTCGCGATGAGGATTAACAATGCCGACGATAAAACGAAGGCGGAGATGGAGAAGGAAATTCTCGACGACATCAAAGGTTTTGAGAAACGGATTTTGGCGGTCGCTACGCCGGAACAACTGAACAAATCGCGGACGTTGGTTTTCCAAACGTTGGGCGGACTTGATTCGCCGTTCGGAAATGTTGACACGTTTACGGCGTTGAATCTTTCTGACGAACAGAAGGAAAAGGCGAAGTCGGCGATTGACAGGATGGAAAAGGATCGTTTGGAATTGCTGGAAGACGGACTGAAAATCGCGGAGCGGGCTATGGCTGCGGGCGGACCGAATATGTCGCAGGAAGACCGCGACAAGTTCGAGAAGGAAATACGGCTGCTTGAAACGCGGGTGTATGAATCGGGGAAAAGAGTTGGTGACGTGGTTCGACCAATTTTGACAGAAGAGCAAAAAACGTTGGCAATACGTC
>JAITST010000007.1 GCA_031287585.1 Planctomycetaceae bacterium
TCCGATCGTCGGCGCGTTTGTCTTGCGGTGCTTCGGTAGTTAGTTTGGATAACACGGTCTCGCTTGCTGTTTCCGCTGAAATGAAAAATTATCAGGGAAACTATCGTAAGTATGGTACTTTGGTTCGTGGCGGAGTTGGTAAACAACGTGACGATAGTAAACCGTCAGAAATGATTTTGGTTTGCGGCGATGTTGACGCGATTTGTTCGACGGACAAATTTGAAACGGTTGTTGTTGCGGAATTGTTGCCGTCTGTTTTTCAACGTTCTGAAAAGTATGCTTCGTCCGATTCTGATTCTAAATTTGATTATGTATCCATAATTCTTACTGACCGCTGTCGGAATTGATTTCTTTCCGGTTTTGTTTGTAGCGTGGGTTGTTTTCACGTTGTGAATATCAATTCAGAGCGTGTGTAATTTTTTTCACAGACCTCCACTGCAAGTTTTGGACGTTACTAACGTGTTTCTAACTTAACCGAAAGAATTATTATGAGATACAATACTTTTTCAAAAGCATTTACACTTGTTGAATTATTGGTGGTGATAGCCATCATTGGTGTTTTGATTGCGTTGCTCTTGCCGGCAGTTCAGGCGGCGAGAGAATCGGCACGCAGGATGCAGTGCAGCAATAACCTCAAACAATGGGGACTTGCACTGCAAAATTACCACGATACAAACAACGCCCTTCCGCGAATGAATTTGGTAACCTCGTGGGCGGATTATCCGTCGGGCAATACGGATATTTCCGTGTTCGTCCGCTTGTGTCCATTCATTGAGGCAGGCAGTATCCTGAGTATTATTCCGTCAGGCATTCCGGTTTATACGAACAAGTCGGGTATGCACCCCGATATGGTTCTTATTCTGGGCGTTCAGTTGCCGCCTTTACGTTGCCCCAGTGAATCAGAACCTTGGCAAGTTCTCGTGGGAACGGCAGGACCTGACCCTAACGGAATGAAACCGGCAACCTCAACCAATTACGTGGTATGTAATGGAACGGCAATCAATGGTTACTACGACATTGCCAATGTTCCAAACTTTGACGGACTATTCAGTTTTAAGACAACAGGAATGGAACAGATGAGTGATGGAACAAGTAACACGCTTGCGTTTTCCGAAACACTGATAGGTTTCGGTACAGACCCGGGAGCCGCGATAAATAACCGGAAGGTGTGGCGGCGGCAGTATTTCGTTGACAAGGCAGGTGGTGACGCTAGCAGCGGGTACGAGAATGTTGACTTGCTCGCTGCCGCACAAGCAGCGCCGCCGGTAGGTTCTACGAGCCGCGGCTCACCTTGGGTTTCTTCACGCGGTACCGCAACCGGTTTCTCCGCTTACTACACACCGAATTACGGTGCGCCGGGAAACTGGATACGGGCGGCGGCAAATTCAAACTACAACTTCACCAGCAGTAATCACACCAGCGGAGTTGGTGCGTGTTACGGCGACGGCAGTATTCACTTCATTTCAGATACGATTGAATTGAATGTTTGGCGGGCGTTAAGTACGTGCGCGGGCGGTGAGGCAGCGAACTAATCGTAACGTGTAGTTTGTTTTTCGTAGGGGCGGGCTTACGTGTTCGCCCCAATGTATGTCTGTTTTACAACAACAATTTAACATAGTTTATATCATGACAAACTTTTCTGTAGAAGTATCGAACTTATCGAAAACATACCGCTCACGCTCGCGTTTGCGAAGCGGTGACGTTACTGCCGTTTGCGACATTTCACTCAAAGTCTCCGGCGGCGAGTTTTTTACAGTCGTTGGTGCGTCAGGGTCTGGAAAAAGCACTCTGTTACACTTGATTGCCGGACTTACCGAGCCGACAACCGGAAGCGTTCACGTGAACGATGTCAATTTGTTCTCGCTAACCGATTCGCAACGAACAAAATTCCGATTACGAAACATCGGAATAATTTTTCAAGCGTTCAATCTAATTCCAACTTTGACCGCCAAAGAAAACATCTTGTTACCGTCACTAATTGACGGACACCGCAAAGCGACCAAAGACGAAATTGACCACTTGTTAAATACTCTTGAACTTTACGAACGCCGTGACCATCGTCCCGATTCATTGAGCGGCGGCGAGCAACAACGTGTCGCTATCGGACGCGCACTGCTAATGTCGCCCGCTTTGATAATCGCCGACGAACCAACTGGTAATCTTGACGGTCAACAGCGAAAAACTCTGTGAATTGCTCCGCGAATTGTGTGACAGAGAAAAACGTACTATCGTTCTGGTGACACACGAAAAAAGTGTTGCTGATTGGGGAGACCGGTGTATCACGCTCAAAGACGGACGAATTGTTGACCAAACAATTTCAGACCGCAGGAAGGAGAGTATTCAATGACTTTGCTCCTGAAACTAATTTTGCGCGAGGCGTGGTATCACCGCGGACGGATTTCGCTTGCGGTAATTGCGACGATGGCAATGTCGTGTATGGTCGTTTGGCTCATCGGGAGTATTGACCTCGTGATGTTGCAATTCGAGCAGGACGGCGAACACTATCTCGGTAACTATCACGTTGCGATGATTCCGGTACGTGATACAGTTGCCGCCGCACCGTCAACGCAAACGCAAAAACAACCGCCTGCGCCGCTCTTTGTCGAGCCGGATGTCATTGACGATTTGAGGAAGAACGAACTCGTGATGCAGGTTTCACCCGCGCGGCAAATTCGTAACACGATGGCGAAGTGGACTGACGACCAAAGTGTGTTACGACGGCAACGTGCCGGAACAGGAATACCGATGGGCAGTCCGACTATCATCGGAATCGACACGACGGACTCGCCCTTTGAACTCGAAGATGGAAAGTGGTTTGCTGACGATAGCAAGTCCGCCGAACCCGCAATGGAAGGCGTTATCGGGACTACTGCCGCCAAGAGTTTGCGAGTTTGGGGTGAAGATAATAATGCTCCGGTGAAAGTCGGAGATTTTGTCGCGGTGCGTATCGAACAAGCGGAGTACAAGATTAAAGTTGTCGGAACTGTCGAGCAAAAACTCGGCGGCGCATTCGGTGGTTCCGGCGGCATTACGCCTGCTGTTGGTGCTTTGTACGTCTCTCCGGAGACAGCGGAAAAAATCAAACCGCAAGACGAAAACGTAAAAGGTAAAGCACAGTATTTGTACGTTCGATTGCGGGACGGTGCTAATGTGCGGCAGTTCAAAGAGAATTGGAAAAAACATTTATCCGCCGCGAACATCACGATGAAATTCATTGACGCGAACGACATTCAGGAAACGCTCAACAAACAACGCGGACGCAGTACGGTCGGCTTGGTTAGCGGAGCGGCTTCGATAAATTCGATTATAATTTTTTCGACGCTCGTTTCAATTCTCATCGTGTTTACCGCGTTGAGTATGGGCGTGAATGAACGCTCACGAGTTTTTGCGATGTTGCGGACAGTCGGAATGTCGCGGTGGAAAATTGCTTTCCTCATTTTCGGTGAAAGTATCATATTATGCTTACTCGGCTGGGTCGGCGGAATGGCGGCTGGTTGGTTCGTGTTACAGTTGTCAGTTTGGTTACAACCCGGCGCGTTTGGAACGGGTAAAATCGTTTCGCTCGGAATGACATCCGTTTCGACATCAGGAATCGCGGCACTCATCGGTTCGCTGCTCGCCGCGATTATACCGGCTTGGCGCGGGGCGTGTATTCAGCCGCTCGAAGGAATGAATCGCGGCTACATTTACTCGTTAGAAAAAAAGTGGTTCATTGTTTGTGGTATCGTTGGCGTATTGTTTTTGACAATCAATCCGTTCATCTGTTACTACGAGCCGCTTGCGAAAGGCAGTGAACTGCGTCAATTTTTATACACGTTCATTGGTCTGCCAACACAACTCGGCGGCTTCGTACTACTAACGCCGCTGGTTATTTTGCTGACGGAGATTTGCTTCACGCCGTTGATTGCCGCGTTGTTGAATGTTCGCGGGGAATTACTCGCGAAACAGTTGAGCAGTAACCTTTGGCGAACACTCGGTACCGCGATTGCGTTGTGTATCGGCTTGGGAGTGTATTCGTTCCTTGAAATTGCGGGCTATTCGATGCTTGTGCCGTTCACTCATTCCAAAACGTTACCGAATACGCTAGTGACGTTCTTGCCGACAGGTTTACCGTACTCGGAAATTGAAACTGTTCAGAAATTAGACGGTATAGATTCGTCACGGTTTTTATCTATTGCGTTGGAGCAACCCTTGTTTTCGCGGGAGCAGTCACAGCAATTTTTGGCAAACGGAATGTCGGAGATGCAGACAAACGCTGGTGTAGTTGTTTTCGGATTGAACATTTCGGAAGCGTTTGAGAAACGTCCAGACGGCAGCCGTCCGTTGGTTGTTGTTGATTTTGTCGAAGGAACGTTAGCATCGGCGTTAGAAAAATTGAAAACCGGCGAACGATATTGTATCGTGCCGGATTCGTTTGCCTTCCGTGCGGGCTTACACGTTGGCGATAAACTGAAACTGTTACCACATCAAGAAACGCCGCGGTTTTTTGGCGGCGGCGGACGCGGTCGCGGCGGAATGGCGGCGGCACAACAGCAGCCGATAGAGTATGAAATTTGCGGGGTCTGCTCGGTTCCGGGCTGGCTCTGGATGGCGAAATTGAGTGGTGTACGAAAATATGGTTATCGTTCCGGTGCTTTGATGTTTGCTCCTTATGAAACAGTGAAGAACGATTTTCATATTAACGATGCCGCTTACTTTTGGTTTGACCGAGTACTGGATACCAACGGTAAGCCGACAGTTTCCGATGCGGATTTGGAACGTTCGTTGCAAATGTTAGCGGACGAAAATTCGGGGAAGAAGTCGGATTCGGTGGAACGCCCGATGGTCAAGGTGAGTTCGCGTGAGTATCTGACGGGACAGGTAAATGACCGTGCCGACGAAGTGATTCAGGCAGCATCGCGAATGCCGTTGATTTTGCTGGCGATTTCGTCAATCGGAATGATGGGAACGATAGCGGCATCAATACGTGCGAGGCGTTTTGAACTCGGTGTGCTGCGGAGCTTGGGGATTACACGTTTCGGCTTATTCCGTTTGATTTTAGCGGAAGCGTTATTGATTTCCATTGCGGCAATCATCATCGCGTTGGGCTTCGGCGTACTGGGCGGTTGGTGTTTCATCGGTTTGATGCGTTACGTCTCGTTCTTCGGCGGCTTCGTTTCGCCGTTGACAATACCGGTATTTTACCTGTCGATTGGGCTTTTCGTAACGATAACGTTATGTTTGTTGGCAGCGTTAGCACCAGCGTTACTAGCGGGAAGAACAGATATTGCGGCGTTGTTACGCGAGTAACGCAATCGCAATGTGATACTGTATTACCGTCGGTTTTGACTGACGGAATATGTTTGAATTTACCCCTATCGGAGTTAATTCAGTTTTCAAACAAGTTTACTATTTTTTAACCATTTTTCTTACAGGAGAAAAAATTATGAAACGTTTATTTATTTCACTATTCATCGTTCTAACGCCGTTCACACTTGCGGATGAAACGGAAACTTTACGTCAATCGTTGATTGCCAAAGGTGTAGCGTACTTGCGTAAGACACAGGAGCCAGCGGGCGGTTGGTCGATTCGTGCTGGTGCGGGACCGAGTTCGGTCATCGTTACCGGTTTACTTGACGCTGGTGTTAAAGTTGACGACCCGTTGATCAAACACGCAATTGAATATATCAATGTGACAGTGCAGCCCGATGGCGGTATCTACTCGCCGGGCGGTCATTATCAGACTTACGAAACGTCGCTCGGTATTATGGCGTTTGCGGCGGTGAACAAACGTTTGAAGGACGCGGACGGCAAGGCACCTTACGACGAACTACTCAAAAAAGCCGAAGCATACCTGCGGAAATCGCAATACACTGCGGCAAACGATAACGTCATTAACGAGGCATATAGAGGCGGTATTGGTTACGGACAAGGTCAACAAAATATGCGTCCAGACTTGTCGAATGTACATTATTTTCTTGATGCGTTAGAAGCACTCGATGTGCCGTCGAACGATCCTGCTGTACAAGAAGCGTTAAAGTTTGTGTCGCGATGTCAGAACCTTGAGTCAGAGTACAACACTGCGGAGTGGGCGAAGAAAGCACCGGACGGCGGATTTATTTATGTCGTAACAGAAGGTGACCAATCGCAGACGGCACAATCACGCGGTGAAGGTTTTAGTGGTCGCGGAGGTGCGGGCGGAGCCAGTGGCGAAGGACGCGGTGCGGGCATTGGCGGCGGTGAAGGTCGCGGCGGTGCTGGTACTCCGAGCGGGCTTGGCGGGAATCTTGGCGGTGGACAAGGACAAGGCGGACAGGGATTACGTTCGTATGCGTCGATGACTTATGCCGGTTTGAAGAGTATGATTTACGCCGGTGTAACGAAGGACGACAAACGTGTGAAGGCGGCGTTTGAGTGGGCGAAGAAGAATTACGACCTAACGCAAAATCCCGGTATGGGTGCGAACGGTTTGTACTATTACTATCAGGTACTATCCAAAACGCTGGACACGATGGACTTAAAAGAGATGGAAGACGCACAAGGTAAAAAACACGATTGGCGAAAGGAACTGGTAGAAGAACTAGCCAAACGTCAAAACCCGGACGGCAGTTGGCGAAACGTCGCCACCCGCTGGATGGAAGGAGACCCCAATCTGGTAACCGGCTACGTAATGATGGTGCTGGCAGATTGCGAATAAAATAATGGGTGAATAACAAATAAATGGTCAAAGTGTAATTTTCGCTTGCACTTGACCTGTAAAAATTAAACGGAGAGTGTTCACTTAAAGATAGTTTTTGTTATCCACAGTCTAAATTTGACAATTTAAGCAAAATACAACATATAGAAAAGATAAAACACACCGTATTTTGTCACCTATACGCTGTATCTTATCTAATTTTAACGCCTTCGAGTTAAATACGTATAACTATCTTTAAGTGAACACACCCACACTCCCGTATTTTTTACCCCCCTATTGATTTTCGATTTACATTCTTTTATACTCGTTTACAACTTTGTGGATACGCACGATGCGTGTCCGGTTACAACTTTTACCTATTTACGAAAGGGTTGCTCAATGAAAAAGTTTTTGTTTGCGAGTTTCGTTTGTTTTGTTCTTTGCGCGGCGAGTGTTGCTAACGCTCATTCGCCTGTTGTAATTGTTAGACCGCTTCCGCCGCCGGGTCCGGTTGCTTTTACTGTCCGCTCGCTGGTAGTGACGCTGCCGCCGTATCCAATCGCGCGTGAAGCACGGCTTGCTTATCGCGCGGACGTAGCGAAGGCGAGAGCGGATATTGCCGCGTACCGTTACGGAATACCTTACAGTTACAGGTACAAAAGATAGACGCGATAAATAATTATCGCAGGTTTAGAGTCCCCGACGGGTTTATTCTGTCGGGGATTTTTATTGTAAGTAACAGTCCAACGCAATCGTGTCCGGTATATTCTACACCGTAACACGCCTACACTTCCTTCACAAATATCGCACCGTTATCTGTTTCCTTCCAGTTCATTGTTGTTAAGAACGGAATAAATTCTTTGTAGGTTGTTGAGACTTGTGTTTTTATTTCGTTTACTTCGTACTTGCGCGTTAGTTCTGTTAGCAGTTTGCTGAGCAGGTACGTCATAATACCTTTTTTACGCAGTTCCGGCGATACCTTCGCGTCTATCAATTCCGCTACGTTGCCTCTTATTATTCCCGTCTCTACGCCGTCAATTACTTTGTTCGTACTTGGAATACAAACTAACGCGTTTGCTACTTGAGTATTGGGAATCTGTTTTGTTGTCGCGATTGCTTCTAACCAGAAGTGACGCGAGAGGCGTTGGGCATCCCACCAACTTTGCGGCTTCGGCGCGTCGTTAAACTGAACGTTCAACTTACTGCTCCACACGACACTTTTCATTGTCATCTTCGGCATATATTTCTGTAACGGCTGCTGCATCTGTGTAACGTTCGACTCAATAGAATAACCGTTTTGCTTGAACAACTCAAACACTTCGTTGTCCGACGCAAGTACGCCAACCGCATCGCCCGCCGCGTAAAAACCGCAGTAAAACGGAATCCTATCGTGAAACGCGCCTCCGTAAATCGTCCGTATCCCGTGACCAATCGCGTACTGTTCGCCCGCGTCTAACAACGTTTTCCGTACAATCGCCGCGTCCGGACAATCCGGCACCGTCAACATCAAACAGACAACACCGACCAGCGTATTCTGGTCGTCGCCAACCGGTTTAGGTACAAGCGCAACGTGAATCAGACCAACAGGACGTATTTTTTCACCGCTGACATTGTCACATTCCCACGCGATTTGCAAACCGTCGTAGTCGAACAACATCGAACCAAAAATCGCGGTCTCCATCAACTCTGCCGGAAAAATAT
Organism: Planctomycetaceae bacterium; assembly: GCA_031287585.1. Lineage (GTDB taxonomy): Bacteria > Planctomycetota > Planctomycetia > Pirellulales > Thermoguttaceae > UBA8133. Next base: position 8,357 of record JAITST010000007.1, read on the forward strand.
GCAGCCGCCCACCGGACGCGGGAATACACCGCGTCCATAAATCGTGAACAACACGAAAATACTCGTTGCGAAATGGTAATGTAATAAACATCGTTATATGAAAAACTATTTACATACAATTCTACCACAAAGGTACGAAGGAAGAAAGGTGTTCTATCGGATTTTTCGGAAACTTAATTATCCCCTATCGGCAAAAACCGTAAATCTCGGAATCGTTCGAATATTGCATTTCGTTATTATCTCCATCGTGTTTGTAGGCGGTATCATCATTCTTGATCAGACAAAAGGACATGGGATGCTTAAAACTATTAGAGATTGGCATCCCTTGCGGCATCTCCATACCTGCAAGGATTCGTCCCTGAATGACCGGAATCAATGCGTCTCTGGAACAATTTTCAACAACTTATCTTTCCACCATTTATCGGTACGGTATTGTTTTGGTATATCTTCATCTAACGGGTTTTCATACCCCATACCCATGAGCGTATCAAACCATTCCTTCCGTAATGATTCCGGCAATTTTATACCGCACCAAGGACAATAATCTATTGTTTGCATCGAAGTTCCGCCATCGAGTATCTTTATTCCATATTCACGAAATTCACGAATATAAACAACAGCGACTTCATTTTCTAATAGATGGGTAAAAAGGGAATCGCAACAAAAATCTTGCCGTGAAAATTGTTTCTGTTTCATTTTTTGAAAATCGGAGGTATAAGGAAAATCCCTTTTCGCATCAAATTCGACACACTCCATCATTCCCTGCTCGACTTCACATAACTGTTGTTGGAGAATCTGTCTCGCCATTTTTAAGTGTTTTATCCCGTCTTGTGATTTTCCCATTACCGTGTCATAAAACATTCCCAATTCGTAATGTGCTTCAGCGGAAGAATGATTGATATTCAATGCTTGAAGAAAATTGTTTTTTATGTCTTTCAATGAAAATTCGTTGTTGGTCGTTTGCATTAAAATAGCACGAAAGACACAAATTTCTGATGTCAAAAACTGCTTGGCAATGAAAACAAAACATCCATTGCCTCTCTACACTTTCCATGAGACGATAACTTTTTGGCTCGCTTGAAAATATTCATGTGTTTAGTTTATCGTTGGAAAAATGGTTACGTTGTACTTCGTGTCTTCGTGTTGAAATTGTTATTAACTTCTCATTCAATCAAACTCCTCAACTCACTCTTCTTTTTCTCTTGCGTTTCGTTACGCAGTTCCTCCTGACGGCGCAAAATGTTTCGCAATAACTCAATCGCCTCCGCGTAAGTTTCCATCGACAACATCCCGTCACGTATAGCCGTCATCCTTGCCAGCACCTTATCGTATTCCGTCTCGACCGCCTCACGCATATCCGTTGCCTCACGCCGCGACGACGGTTGCGGCTGCTTGCGTTCTAGCAAACTGTTCATCGCGTTCGTCTGTTCTTCGAGCGACACGAAATCCGTTTCGACCAGCAAACGCAGCGGCGCGAGCACCGATTCGTCAACCCGTTGTTGCGTTTCCGGCGTGAAAATCGCGTTGTTCACCATTTCAAGCCGAACATCTTCAAGCGAACTGCGTATTGCGTTACAATCGTAAACTTCCTTCTGAATATCACGCAGCGAACGTGTTACGTTGTACTGACCAGCGGCGACTTGTTCAGCCGATGCCGACTCCGCCCAAAGTTTCGCGGCACGTTCCTGCTCACGGCGTTGACGTTCTATCTCTGACACATTCGCGCCGCCCTCCGCAGTATCATCGGTCGCGTCACCGGTTTGTTCGTTTGTAAGATTCTCCGGTTCAAACACCAACTCCTCAATCATCGCCTTTGTTCGCCGCACTTCCTCGATAACAACTTCAAACCGTTGCCGCAACGTTATCTCACGAACATCGAGCATCGTTTTCAGTTGCTCCGGCGTAACAACATCAAGCGTCCATTTCTCGCCCGTACCAACCTGACCGCGTTCGCTCATTCCGGGCAGGAAAAAATTATCGCGTGCTTCGAGCGTAACCGTCAACCGGTCGCCCGCGTTCAACTTCAAGTCCGCCGCCGCAAATCGCGTCCCAACCTGATACTGACTAACGTTCACATCCCTCAATATAACAACTTCACCCGAATCGGCAGCATCGCCCGTCTCCTTATTCTCCGCCGTGTCGTCCTTCGCAACATCATCGCCTTTGTCTTTGTTCGCGTCCGTTTTCGCTTGCGTTAAACGGTCAACGGTATAAACAAACCGCAACGCCCCAACACCGTAATCGTCAGTAACCTGTCCCTCAACTGGTAACGTTGCTTGCGGAGTTATCGCCGCACCGATACCGCGTAACCGCGTCGAAATAGCGGGCGGTATATCGGGCTGCATCGCGATTTCAAATCGAATCGGCTGCCGGTTTTTCAACCCGTCAAAATCTTCGAGTACCAACTCAATCGCCGTATCCTCACGTAAATCCGTGAGCGATGCTGTGAACTGCTCGCCCGTTTCGTTGAGCGTCAGAACATTTTCGACATTCTCAACTTTATCGTTCTCACGTTTGCTGTAAATCAGCGTCGCCTGCCGCAACCGTTTACTCGCCGCCGCGTCGAGAGTAACATCACAGCCAGGCGGCAAAACAGTACGAGCAGTCGGACGAATCGACTGAACCGTTGTCGGCGGCATATAATCGGGATAACGCGGCATCAAACGCAAGTCCGTCAACACCGGCGGCGGCACAACTTCAATCTGCAACCCGCTCCGCCAAACGTCGCCCGATTGTACTGTCAGTTCAACACTTTCGAGCAACTCCTGAAACGTTTGCGTGAATGTCCGGTAACTAATGCCGTCATCGCGGTCTTCAAGCCGAAACTCGTCAATCAGCACACCGCGAAATCCCGCGTCTTTCGTGCCGATACGGACAAACACGGTGTCCGGTACAAGCGGCATCGTTGTATCTGCGCGAACAATCATCGTGAACGAGTCGCCGCGTGCGATACGTACACGCCCGTTTTCGTCGAATCCTTCAATGAGAATCCGCGACTCGCGGGGCCACTGTGCGTCGGAAAGTAAAACGCAGCGGGAAAACCAAATCGAAGCGGCATTAGCGTACAAGTTGCAAAAACCAACAATCACGCCCAGCATAACAAACGCCGCCAATACCCGAACAACCAACCGACCGTACCGAAACATCCGCCCGATTCGTATTCCGCTTATGACCGCAGACGCGGCAAGCGAAGTAATCCGCAACATTTCGACGTGAATGTCGTTATCAATGTCGGCAGTGTTAGCGTTTGAATTTTGTTCGTCGTGTAATTGGAAATCGACGGTAGTTAAAAGAGTCTCGTTCAGTGCCGGACATTGACGTTCCAAAACCATAGCCAACTGGTCGGTACGAATCCGCGCAAAAACCCGTTGCCCCAACCGCCGCCAAAAAATAAGAAAAACAACCGCCAACATAGAAATCAAAAGAAAACAGCGAACGCCCCACGCTGGCTGGAAAAAACGGTCTGCCGCAATATCAATCCAAAACAAAACCGCAACAAAAACCAACCCTGTGGCAAGCCCGTCAACGGTAACATAAAACCGAAGCAAACGTTCCAAAGAACGCAATTTCCGAAAAATAATTCCCGGTACAGAAGCACGTTCAACAAATTCATCAACGTTAATATCAGACATTGGTTTGGTTGGTAGTTGAGTGAAAGGAAAAAACAAGAAAACAATTGTACCACCACAACAGAGATATACAAGTGAGGGGATAATTGAGGATTTTCAGCCGTAACCAAAAACCTTCTTATACCGACATTCTGGTCGTGCGGCTGCGATGCTACTTCTTTTTCATTATCGTTGACATTTCGTTTCCGCCCAGAACTTTGTATGTCATTCCATATACAATTACGCCGACGCTTGCGGCTGATACTATGTGGATTAAGTCTGCCATTGAGTCGTTACCGGGTATGATTTTCATCATCAGTCCGCTTGATAATATCATTACTGTTGTTGCGGCAATTGCTCTTGCTGCGCAGATTGTTAACGGTTCAAGTCGTAGTAGTTTGTATGAATATGCACTCACCGCCATCAGTGTCGCGGCTTGCAATATCGCTGATATGCTGGTTGCCATCGCTATTCCTACCTCGCGAAACGGGATTATCAATGTCAGGCAGAGAAAGAAGTGTAGCAGACAGCATGACATGCTTACACGTAACGGTGTCCGTATGTCGCCGATTGCGTAAAACGCCCGCACCAAAACCGGTATCATACAGAACGCCCAAACACCTGTGCCAAACCAGAAAACCATATCGGCAGTTCGCGTTGTGTCGGCGTGAGTGAATACGCCGCGTTGGTATAGCAAGTGTGTTATGCGGTAGGAGATTAACATCAGTCCCGCTCCCGCCGGTATTCCAAGTACGAACTGTAAACGGATTGCAAGTGAGAAATCGTCGGCGAACGCTTTGAAATTTTTACGGACTGCGTGAGTATTCAGCAACGGGTAGATTGCTGTTGCCAACGCCATACCGATTAGCCCCTGCGGAAACTCGAAGAGACGTTCGCTGAAGTAAATCGCCGATACCGCACCGGTATGTAACGGATGTTCGATACCGCCGAGCCACTGGATTGCAGTTCCCTCCGGTCCTGCGAGTAACCACGCGACCATACTGCTAACGAGCAAGTTTAGTTGCGTGGTCATCAAACCGAGCATCGTCGGTATCGCGTTCTTGCCAACGGTTTTGACTTCTTTTGTTACCTCCGAAAAATTAAGGTTGAAACGCCAACCGCAGTAATACAACGCCGGTATCTGTATCGCAAACTGTAACACGCCCGCGACGAGTACACACGCCGCGAGTAAGTAACAACGTCCGGCGGGGTCGTCGGTGAGAAGCGGTGCGAGTACGACGATACCGAATAGCCAAACGACGTTCAAGATGATGGGAACGGCTGCGGCGATGGAAAAATGTCCGATGGTTTGGAGCGTTGCGGCAGCAATTGCTGTCATACTGATTAGGATTAGGTATGGCAACAAGAGCGATATCAGGTGCGCGGCGAGATAGACTTTGCTGGTCTGGTCGAAGTAAAGCAGCGCGATGCCGCTTACGATTTCGCCGAGTAGAACGAACGCGGTGAGAAGCAGGAATACCCAAAACAGCACTACTGACACGAGTTGCCACGCGCGGGTTGGGGCGGTGTTTCGGAGTTTTGCGAAGACAGGTATGAAACTGATTGAGAACGAACCTTCGCCGAACATCCGCCTCGCAACGTCCGGTAAACGGAACGCAAACACAAAAGCGTCCATCACACCGCCCGCCGACATTCCAAGCATCGCCGCTGTCATCGAATCACGCAACATCCCAAGCACCCGACTCATGAGTGAGTAACAACCGGTGATAATGGTTCCGCGAATTACAGTCCGGCGATGCGCTGATACCGGATGATGCGGTGATTTTTGATTCTTTTTACGTTTCACGATTTGATGTGATAAACCGGGTTAAAAAATTTTTTGTGATTATTCCGTTTTTTGTAGGGGACAAAATTAGTAACCGTTCACTGATATATTAAGATTAACCGCGAAGCCGTCATCTTACAATCCTCTCAATCAATTCCAATGTCCGTCCGGTTGCTCCCGCGTGCTGCTCTACCAACTTTATCCCGTTTTGTCCGAGCGTGTTCCGGTAGTTTGTATCTTCAAGACAACGTTGTACGAATGTCTCCATTCCCCGTTGATCGTTGACTACTGCCGCTGCTTCGTTTCTTAATATCAACGCTACGATGTCACGGAAATTTTTCGTATTAGGACCGAAGCACACCGCCGCTCCGTATGCCGCCGGTTCTATCATATTTTGTCCGCCGCGAGTGTTGATACTGCCGCCTACAAACGCGATATGTGACGTTCCCCACCACGCACCGAGTTCGCCAATCGTGTCAACTAACAGTATTCGCGGGCGTACTGTTACGTTTGTCGAATCTGACAAGTGTATTCCCGACTTGTTATCGTTATCTTTACCGCCGCTGTTGTCGTAATCCGTCAACCTGCTCCGCCGTTCCCACAACACGCCCCGCTCGGTTAGTTGATACGCAACTTTATCGAACCGTTCCGGGTGACGCGGTACCAGAATCAGACGCAACGACGGAAACGTATGCTTGAGGTGTTCATAACAATCAACCGCCATCATCTCCTCCGGCTCCTGCGTACTACCCGCGAGAAAAACAACGTCCGAATCCGTGATTCCCGCGAGTTGGCGTAACAGCCGCGTTGACTTATTCTCACGGTCTGTATTCGCACCGTCAAACTTCATCGAGCCAGTTACAAAAATCCGGTCTGCCGGCGCACCGAGTTGATGATACCAACCGGCATACGTCTCGCTCTGAACCGCGACGCAATCGAAAAGTTGCAGCAGCGGACGAATCAGAAATCGTATGTAGCGGTAACGTTTGTAACCCTTGTCACTAAAACGACCGTTAATCAATACCAATTTCACACCGCGCGAAGACGCGATATTAATCAGGTTAGGCCACAACTCCTGTTCGGTCAACAACAACATCGTCGGCTTGATACGCGACAATGCCTTTCGTACCGCCCAACTGAAATCGAGCGGACAGAAAAAAATTGTGTAATGGTCGCCGTACAACTTCGCCGCCAACTCCATTCCGGTATTGGAAGTTGTTGAGATAACACATTCCCATTCGGGGTGCGAGGAACGTATCGCAGTGAGTAACGGTTGCAACAACTTAACTTCACCGACACTAACGGCGTGAAACCAAAGACGTTGCGAACCCGACGCAACGTCCGCCCGACGCGGCGAACGTCCAAGCCACTTCTGCCGAAAACCACGCCGATACTTCCCATAACGCAGCGCACGAAAAAACAATACCGGCGAAACAATAATAATCGTCAGTATGTAAATCGTATTAAAAAAGTATTGCGTAATCATTATTTTATAATTTTATACTTGTCACGGTTACAAATTGCTTGTGTCGTGATGTAGCCGTAACCAAAAATATTGGTTATGGATTATGGAACGTACCGAGCAACGCTTGTCATCAAGAAACAACGCAACTCCCTACTCCGTAAGGAGTTAAATCTTGATAACCCCGTGCGTTAGCACGGGGTAAGACCATCCCAAAACCAACCCCGTAAAGGGTTGAATAAAGTGTTATAATCAGTGGTGGTTTCGTTGACCCCCTTACGGGGTTCTGGTATCAGCGGCGACTACCCCGTGCTGCCGCACGGGGTAGTCAAGATTTAGCCCCTACGGGGCAAGGATGTAGAGACGCTGTACATAATGTCTCTACAAATTTCAACCGTGTACGGTAATTTTAGATTTTGGATTGCAAAAATCTAAAATTCATTCATCCCGTTCTTCCGCGCCGCCAACTCCGGGTCGCTCTTTAGCGGTAACTCAACCACTTTTCCCGTCTGCGCCGCGAGATAAATCGCTAGTATTACTTCAACACTTTTCCGACCTTCGCTACCGTCGATGTCGGGCGTTGTGTTGTTCTCAATTGCGTTCAAAACGTTACGAAACAACAATGCGTGTCCGTGATGACCGATTGCCGCCGGGTCTGCCGCTCCACCGCCGCCTGACTTTTGCGTCAACATTTTTTCACGAACTTCCGCGTCGTTCGCGGTCGCCTCCGCGAAATCCCACTTGATTATGTCCTCTTCCTCAATCACCGCCGAGCCGGTCGAACCGTGAATCTCAACACGTTTGAGGTACCCCGGATAAACCGCCGTTGAACCTTCTATGATTCCCAACGCACCGTTTGCAAACTGCAACGTCGCAACCGCCGTATCCTCGACCGCGATGTTCTTGTGAGCCAACAACGCGGCGTGCGCGGTTATTGTTTTTACGGGTCCCATCAGCCAGAGCAACAGGTCAATGGTATGAATCGCCTGATTCATCAACGCGCCGCCGCCGTCGAGTTCCCACGTTCCCCGCCACGCACCGCTGTCGTAATACTCCTGCTTGCGATACCACTTCACAATCGCGTCGCCCATCGTCAACCGTCCGAATCGATTCGCCGTTACCGCTTGTTTGAGTTGACGTGACGATTCGTGGAATCGCGACGGGAAAATCGTTCCAAGTTTGACATTATTCCGTCGGCACGCGTCAATGATTTTGTCGCAACGTTCGAGTGTGATTTCGAGCGGCTTCTCAACGATGACGTGTTTGCCCGCTTCGGCAGCGGCAATAGCGGGGTCGAGATGCGCACCGCTTGGCGTGCCGATGGTGATAACGTGAACATCGGGGTCGGCGAGCATCGTTTTCAAATCGTTGTAAGGTCTCGCACCGTACTGACCCGCAAGCCGTTCCGCCGATTCAATCAGTGAATCGTAACAAGCAACAAACTGACCGCCAGCGTCCTTGATTGCTTTGGCGTGAAAACCCGCAATCATACCGCAACCAACAATTCCAAATCCGTAAGTCATAATAATAAGTTGTAAAAAGTTATTGTAAAAATTCTCTAACCACTGTATTCGTTGTGTTTTCGTGCCTTCGCGGTTAAAACATTACGTTCCCGTAACCTGTTTGCATCTATCAGTAATCAAATCCCATTTCCGGTTGTTAATGTCATCGCGCGTAGCAATCCATGTCCCGCCGCACACCGCGACACCGTTTATCGCGAGATATTCCGTGAAGTTGTCAGCGGTAACGCCGCCGGTCGGTATGAGTTGTACGCCGGTATGAATGTAGGGAGCGGTAATCGCTTTGACCAACGGAACACCGCCTAACGCGCCAGCCGGAAAATACTTAAGCAATTTACAACCGGCAGCGAGTGCGGTTTCAATCTCACTAGGAGTACAAACGCCCGGCACAAACAGCCAATCACGTTCGCGAGCCAACGAAACAATCTCTCGATTGAAGCCCGGAGCAACCCCGAACTTGGCACCAGCACGAATCGCCGTGTCGAGGTTTGCAGCATTCAGAATAGTACCTGCCCCAACAATCAATTCCGGTCGTTCTTTAACCAAACAAGAAATAACATCAGCCGCAACCGTAGTCCGAAAAGTAATCTCAGCCAACGGCAACCCGCCAGCAATCAATGCATCCGCCAAAGGAAGAGCAAGTTCGACGGAATCAATAGTAATAACGGGAATAACTCTGTACTTGGTAAGCAAAGAAACATCAATAGTCATAGTAACAACCAGTAATAAACCAAAACGAAAACGAGTGGAAAAAACGAGAGACAATTATTACCTGAATGTAATCAGTTGTCAATAACCGCCGCGCAGAGATATGAAAAAACAGCCCGACTCATAAGCGATGGAAAGAACAACAACGCCGCCAATATCGACATCGCCGCGCAAATTGTATAGCCATCGAAAATGTGTTGGGATTGAATAAAACAGTGATTACCGTAAACGAACGTTTGATTCTGGCATAAAACAGAATTTTATTCAAGAACATATAGACGGCTTTTCTACTCCCGACCGTTTACCATCTCCGCGGCATACGAATACAGTACCGGTACAAAGTACAGCACCAGAATCAACGCAAACGCTACCCCGCCGCAGAGACTTAACGCCATCGGTACTACCATCTGCGCCTGAAACGATGTCTCCAAAACTATTGGCAACAAGCCGCCTATCGTTGTAATCGAAGTCAACACTATCGGACGGAATCGATTCTGTCCTACTGTAATGAGCATCTCACGCAACGGCTCGCCTTTTTTGTATTTATGGTTTATGAAGTCAATCATCACTATCGAGTCGTTTACTATAATTCCGCTCAACGCTACCAAGCCGAACAAACTGAAAAACGCCAGCGGCTTGCCGAACAACGCGTGTGCCGCTACCGCGCCGACCAAACCGAACGGAATGATTGCCATAATAATCAACGGTTGAATATACGACTTGAACTGTATCGTCAGCACGATATACATCGCGCACATCGCTATCGTGAACCCGATAATCAAACTCTGTGTCGATTCTTCCATCTCCTCTTCGTGTCCCTCCCAAAGAATGTTCACGCCCGGATACTTCTTTTGCAACTTCGGGAAAAAGTCCGATTTGAGTAACGCGATAATCTCTTGAGCGTTCGCTTTTCCGTCAACAACGTCCGCCGAAACAGTAATCGAACGCTGTTGGTTTCGCCGTGTAATAGTTGTGTAACCGCGAACAACTTCAATGTCCGCAAGTTCCGTAATCGGATACTCACCGTTTGCCGTCCGAATCCGAATCTCGTTGAAGTCGCCAAGCGAACGGCGGTCTTCACGCGGATAACAAACCATCACCTTGACTTCGTGCCGCCCGCGTTGAAGCCGCTGCACTTCGGCACCGTAGTAAGTTGAACGAATGACCGACGCTAAGTCTTCGGGATGTAATCCCATTGCCATTGCCTTCTCTTTGATTTTCAGACGGAACTCGTACTTGCCGGGCATATCGCTGTCCGTTATGTCAATCGTTCCGCTCAAACTTGCGAGATACTCTTTGCACTCCTCCACCGCTTCTTCCAAATGACTGGATTCGTGAGACCGCGCGGCAAGCAGAAATTCGATTGCTCCGCCCGGAGGTCCGAACATCTGCGTATCATACGTTAGTTTGTCGGCACCTGGTACTGTTCCCGCCGCCTCACGCCAACGGTCTGCAATTTCGTAACTGCTTATTTTCTTACGTTTGTCACCGCTAACCAACTCGACTGTAACACCGCCCTGAAACGACGAACCGCCGCCTGATGCTCCCGACATATTACCGCCGCGTGAATTGAGCGATGTACCGACAACACGCATTGAACGTGCAGCAATCGGCGTACCTTCCAACTCGTACTCTTTCGCAACTTTCCAAAATGACCGCTCAATATGTTTCGTCCATTGGTCGGTTACTTCGGCGGGTGTTCCGTTCGGAAATTGTAACGTGACCTGAATGTAATTACCGTCCATCTTCGGAAAAAAAACAAACGGCATCGTTCCCGATATTACCAACGCGAGAGTGATTACCAAAATACAAACGCAATTTATTATGAACAGAAATCGGTGCCGCAATACCCAAATGACCGATGGGGCGTAAATGTTTTTGACTGTAAAATCCATTGCGCCGCTCGTATATTTACTGCACCATCGCAATGGAAAGAGCATCCACGAAAAAATGTACAAGTAGCCGGAGAGCATTTTTAGGAACAGATTATCACGGTGAGCAAGGTGGCACGGCAGGATACCGACACATTCACAAATTGACGCGACAAGCATTGTTATCATCACGACTGGAATCGTGTATATTATTTTTCCCATCATACCGGTAACAAAGAGCAACGGCAAAAACGCAATGATTGTTGTTAAAATAGACGCGAAAATTGACGGGCAAACTTCAGTGATACCGTCAATTGCCGCCGCTAAAAAACTTTTCCCCTGACTTCGGTGAGTGTAAATGTTTTCACCGGCAACAATCGAATCATCAACGACGATACCAAGCCCCATAATAAAACCAAACGTTGAAATCATATTCAGCGTCAGACTGTTACCGTAAAGCAAAAGGCACGTTGCGCACATCGCAAACGGAATCCCCATTGCAACCCAAAACGCTAACTTGAGGTCGAGAAACAACGCAAGCAAAATAAATACAATCAACAGACCTTGTACACCGTTTTTCGCAAGGAGTTCAAGCCGTGCGCGGACTTCAACAGAATGGTCTCCCCAAGTGATGAGCGAATAACCTTCCGGCAAAACACCGGGCTGATTTTTCAAAGCGACAAACTCATACACGTTATCAACCATCGCCAAGAGGTCTTCGTTGGTATTGCGTAAAACACCCAGAGCGATGACGTGCCGACCGGAAATGGAAGCGGTGTCGTCGGGGATACCTTCTACCGGCGGAGTATAAACGGTTGCCAAAGCAGGACCGTCGATAAATTCGTCGCGAACGTTTGCAACATCGCGGAGCCGGAGAACAGTTCCTTCGCGGGACGTGATGAACGGCAACTCTCCGATTCCTTGTGCGTCGTAACGGCGGTTATCGGTTCGGACATTGATTTCCTGTGACGGCGCGCGGATAGTTCCGCCGGGTGTCTGAATGTTTTCCGCACGAACAATCGCTGCCGCCTGATTGAGCGTAAGATGATAAGAACGCAACGTATCTTCGGGAATCTCAATGTCGATTTGGTAATCCTTCGTTCCGACAAGATTGACCATCGAGATTTTTGGATACTGCAACAACTCTTCACGCAAATCTTCGGCAACCTGACGAAGTGCAAGTGCCGTCCCGGCGGAATCGTCTTGCGGACCGAGAACGCCGATTGTGATGATTGTCTCCTGCATTTTGAGACGCTGGATTGTCGGCTGCTCAATCATTTCGGGAAATTGCGGCGTAATACGGTCAACGGCATCTTTGACTTCGTTGAGAACACGGTCAACGTCTTTTACGCTGCTTCGGAGTTCGACTTGCACCATCGCTGCACCTTCGTTGGCGGAACAGGTAATTTTTTTGACACCTTCGAGAGATTGCAGTGCCTCTTCGATTTTCTGACAGATACCGTTCTCAACTTCCTCCGGCGTTGCGCCCGGATAGGGAACGGAAATCATAATCTCTTCCATATCGAAGTTGGGAAACGTTTCACGGCGCAGTTGGAAACTGCAAAACGCACCGATGACAAGAACGACAATCATAATGACGTTCATAGCCGGAGAATTGGAGACTGTCCACGAAATAATTTGTCGTAACATTTGGCTTGGTGTTGGGGATTTTATTGAAAATTGTTTGTGTCGGATATAGCCGTAACTGAAAATGTTGATTGTGGATTATTGAACGTATCGGGTGACGCTTGTCGTCAAGGAACAACACAAATCTTTACCCCGTTAAGGGGTAAAATCTTGATAACCCCGTGCGCTAGCACGG
>JAITST010000023.1 GCA_031287585.1 Planctomycetaceae bacterium
TATGGGCTGCCGTGTAAACGGACCCGGCGAAACAGACAACGCGGACATAGGTCTATGGTGTGGAGCAAACCAAGTAAACCTAAAACGCGGCGGCAAAGTAATAGGCGCGTTCGGTTACGACGAGGTAATCGAGAGGTTGTTAGACGAGTTGGCGGCGTATTAAATTATGACGTGTGTAACAAGCGTAACTCCGCCGGAGTACCGACTACGTTACCGCCTGTTACGTGTAACCTGCACTTTCCAGAAACTCCCGATGGTAAATATACGTAAAATACGATATTGCAAAATGGTGTTTATTAAATGTGTTCTTGGCTTCTTCAGCGAAGAAGCGTTTAATTCAATGTAAAAATGCACAAAATGCGTTTTTTACGGGGTAAGGATTCGCGTTGTTCCTTGATGACAAGCGTCACTCGGTACGTTTAATAATCCACTGCCAACATTTTTGGTTACGGCTACATCACAATACAAACAATTTTCAACCGTGACGAGTCTAACTACGTGCCGCTCAAACAATTCTCACGATAAGTACCTTGTAACTTACAAACCAAACCTCGCGGCGATACCAAAGAGGACTTACAGAATTATCGTGTTTCTTCTGTTATAAATTCTAATTCCGCAAGTTGAAAATCCACAAGAATAGTGGTACAATCGTTGACATCGGGTACATACTGAGTGAGATTTTAACCACAAATGACGCGGAGTTACGCAAAGTTTTTGTTGAACCAACCTATCAAGACAAATTACAGAGTAGCAATTAAAGTATCCAAAGGAAATTTGTTAGTTGTGAACGATGAATTGAACAATTTTATTGAACAAAAATTCTTCACAATGGTTTTAGTATTCTTGCGATTCAAGTTGATCATTTATCGACTTTACGAAATTTGCCGTTTCACCACAAAGACCCGTTTTACTGCCGAATTATCGCCCAAAGTATCACAGAAAAAATGCCATTATTGTACTCATATAAGAAATTTGAAAATTATTTCCAAACTTAACTATCAATGCCGATTGAACTTCGCGGAGTGCGTGTCCATAATTTGAAGGATGTCAATATCGACTTGCCGTATAACGACTTGATTGTGTTTTGCGGTTTGAGTGGTAGCGGTAAGAGTTCGCTCGCGATAGACACGTTGTACGCGGAAGGGCAACGGCGTTACATCGAAAGTTTTTCTTCTTACACACGGCAGTTTCTCGAAAAGTTGGAAAAACCCGACGCACAAAGTATCGACGGCGTTCCGGCGGCGATTGCTGTTACCACCAAACAGTACGGTCAAGTTAGCCGCTCTACCGTCGGTACCGCAACCGAGACTATCGAGTATTTGCGGCTTTTGTACGCGAAGATTGGTACTCCTTACTGTGTGCGTTGCGGTCGCGAAGTTCGCGTCGATACCGTCGATAGCATCATCGCCGAACTGGATTCGTTGCGAAGCGAATTGTCGGCTGAGTATCGTGTCGTTATCGCGTTCCCGCCTCCGGTTGATACTCTTGACCTCGACTACACCGGTTTCGTCAATCATTGGAAGAAACTCGGTTTCATTCGCGGTACGATGAACGGCAAACCGTTTCGCCTTGACGAAATCAACGCGATTTTCAGCGAAAACGATTATCTCGCGTATCGTAATCTCGTGGGCAGGACGAAAGATAATTCTGATGACAGCACTACTACCAGTACGTTCGATACCGAACAATTCGATTCCGCGTTTGACGACTTCAACGACATTGTGAACGATAACGTTAATTTGTTGAAAGACAACATAAAAAATAATCAGTCACCAGATGATAACGACGACAATTTTGACGACGATTCAGAAATTGAAACAAAACCGATGTCGGATTTCTTTCAACAAACAATACCGCAACAAACAGCAACCCCGAACGGTAGCGAGGGGATAACGGGTAACACAAACCACAAAACAACCGCTACCGTTCACGGCTGTTGTTCGTCGAATGACCGTCGTTTGTTATTCGACGCGGATAACGTAGTAATCGGTAGAACCGAAGCCGAACGTGTCCGCGAGGCGTTGGAAACCGCGATGTCGTTTGGCGACGGTAAATGCTGCGTAATCTTTCACGATACCAACAGTACGTCCGCGCCGCGCCGTCGTATGTTCAGCGACAAACTTGTTTGCGACGATTGCGGAATCGAGATTCCGCCGCTCGAAGTTCGGCTGTTCAGTTTCAATAGTCCGCTCGGAGCGTGCCCTACTTGCGAAGGGTTCGGCAGCATCGTGAACTACGATTTGGACTTGATAATCCCGAACAAAAACCGTTCGTTCAAAGACGGTGCGATAGCCGCGTGGAGTACACCGGTTTATCGTCCGAAACTTGACGAGTTCCTTACAATCGCGCCGTCAATCGGAATACCGGTTGACATTCCGTTTTCGCAACTATCGCCCGAACAAATTTCGTTATTCCTCTACGGTGACAAGCCGTCAACAGACAAAACCGGTAACGTTAAAGCAACAAACGTTCGCAAGAAAAAATCTGGCTCGCCGTACTGGGGCGGCTTAATTGAGTTCTTTGAAAAGTTGCAACGTCAGAAGTACAAGATGCCGGTTCGCGTTTTCATCAGCCGTTGGCAAAGTTATCATTCGTGCAACGATTGCTGCGGTACTCGCTTACGCGCGGAGAGCCGTGCGGTTCGTGTTGGCGGAAAGAGCATCGCGGATGCCTCCGCAATGAAAATCGACGACCTAATTGAGTTTCTCGAAACGCTCACGCTTGGCGACTGGCAACGTTCGCTCGTCCGTACCGCTCTTGAACAAACCTTGTCGCGGTTGCGTTACCTCGTATCGGTTGGTTTGAACTACTTAACTCTTGACCGTTCTGTTCGCACGTTAAGCAACGGCGAACAACGACGTGTTTCGTTGACATCGGCACTCGGTTCAAGTCTCGTTGATATGCTTTACGTACTTGACGAGCCGTCGATCGGCTTGCATCCGTGCGACACAAGCCGGTTAGTTGATGCTATCAAGCAGTTGCGAAATCGCGGTAACACGCTAGTAGTTGTCGAACACGATGAAGCGATTCTGAACGCCGCTGACCACGTTGTCGAGATTGGACCCGGTGCTGGTGAAAACGGCGGACAACTTGTTTTTCAGGGAACAGTCGAACAACTAATCGCGTCGCCGCAAAGTCTTACCGGCAGTTACTTGTCCGGTCATCGCGGAATCGGTAAACCGTCGAAACGCCGTCCCGCAACGCACGGTTTGCTTGAACTATCCGGCGCGGCGGGACATAACCTGAAGAATGTTGAGGTTGTGTTTCCGCTCGGTGTGCTGTGCGTTGTGACGGGCGTGAGCGGTGCGGGGAAGAGTACGCTCGTGCAAGATACGTTGTATCCGGCGTTGTGCCGTAAACTTGGTAAGGAGAATGTTGTTGGCGGTTTGCCGTTTCAACAGTTGCTCGGTGCGGGGCAGGTTGACGATGTGATAATGGTTGACCAGAAACCGATTGGACGTTCGCCGCGAAGTAATCCCGTGACGTACCTGAAGATTTTCGATGAGATACGGACGGTGTTTGCCGAAACACCGGAGGCGAAGTCGCGAAGTTACACGGCGGGATATTTTAGTTTTAACGTTGACGGCGGACGGTGTAACACGTGTAAGGGCGACGGCGTGATTACGATTGATATGCAGTTTATGGCGGATATGTACGTGAGTTGTCCGCAATGTCACGGGAAACGGTATCAACGTGAAATTCTCGATGTGACGTACCGAAGTAAGACGATTGCGGACGTGCTTGATATGACGGCGCGGGAGGCGTTCGGATTTTTTCGTGGACAACCGAAGGTGCAGCACAAACTCAAGCGGCTCATTGATGTAGGTCTTGATTACATTCGGCTTGGACAGTCGGCGAACACGTTAAGCGGCGGCGAGTCGCAACGGCTAAAACTAGCGGCTTACTTGTCGCAGGCAAAACACGGTCATACGTTGTTCCTGTTAGACGAACCGTCGGCGGGTTTACATTTCGCGGACGTGTTACAACTATTAGATTGTTTCGATTCACTAATCGACACGGGACATTCATTGATAGTAATCGAACACGACCAACAAATAATGAAAGCCGCCGACTACATAATAGACATAGGACCCGGAGCTGCCGACAAAGGCGGCGAAATAGCGGCAACGGGAACACCGGAAGAGGTTGCCGCAAATAAAAATTCGGTAACGGGGAAATTTTTAGAGAGCATACTTGGATAGAGAACTATCCGGTAACGCGGGCATCTTGTTGCCCGCGCGTAATGTTAATATCTTGAAAAATTCTTATAGTTTGCGCAGCAAAAATATGTAGTGACTGTGCTTATCAAAAGATAAATGATTTTCTTCAACAATAGCAAAACCTGCATCTTTCAACATTCTCCTACATTCATCAGGAGTTCGATACACCGCCATATATCCATTGGCGGCAGAAAATAATTCACGCGAATCTCCCGATGCTAAACTGTCTTTAAGGAGACATATTCCATCACTCGGCAAAATATCGTAGCATACATTTAATATCCTCATTAAATCTTTATCATCAAAAATGTACTGGAAAAACCAGTCGAGGATAATGTGAGAAATACTCCACTCGGAATCACCTAATTGTCCGGCGATACGCCGTTCAATATCAGGGATGCCGTCAGGATGTTGACACCATTCCAATATATTTCGTTCAAGAAATGTTACGTTGTTGATTCCTGCTTTGACTGTGTTTTCTTCGCCCGCTTTGAGGAATGCCGGAGAAATATCAATCCCATAAACATGGCGGCACTTCTTTGCGGCTGCGATGGAATCAACTCCTTCGGCACATCCCAAATCCAATACTTGGGATTCCGGTTTAAGTGTTGTCAAAAAGTGCCTATCAATAAACGTCTGATACATCTTCACCGTATCAGGAAAAAGTTCGTCGG
Source organism: Planctomycetaceae bacterium (assembly GCA_031287585.1). GTDB lineage: Bacteria > Planctomycetota > Planctomycetia > Pirellulales > Thermoguttaceae > UBA8133. The sequence goes on from JAITST010000023.1 coordinate 4,895, forward strand.
GATTCCATTCTTTCCAAAATCTTTTCCAGTTACCCAAAGCACTTTTTTGTAGATACTCAACGGGAATACACCTAGCCAAAAGAGAATTTATACCGATAAGTTTTCGTTTGAACCATTTAAGCATGCTTGTTTCCTTACTTGTTTTATGGGGTTTGCCCAAAAGCCAAGAGAACGGCAGAAAGATGATCGCAAAGAAGCAGGAGCGACCACGCTCACAGAACGGGTAATTCCACCGACCAAAGTGACGCGTCGTTAAACGCTGATTAGACCCGCAGATCAACGCGCGACGCTTCCATACAGGGAGCAACGCAACTCAGTTGATCTACGGTAAATTTCCTACCCGAAATAATCCGGTGGTCTGTAGGAAGTTACTGCGCCGTAAAACGGCGTTCTGTGACTTGCTGACGTACTCAATTATAATCCCTGAAACACAGTTCAGGACAATATGTAATCTAAAAACGGAGGCATCTCCGTGGTCTCATCTAAAACAAAACTTGAAGCAGTATATCACAACTCGTAATAAATGGAATACCCCCTACGAAAAAAATTTTGACTTACCCGAGGGTGTGTAAACTTTAGTGGGGGATTGGTCTAATGGGTACCTCTAATAACACTAAATTCTATCAAAAAAAAAAAAACGCAATAGGGGATGAATTTTTTTAAACATTTCGGTTGCAGGTATTTTCTTTTTATCCGTTTTGACGGCTGATTTGTGCCGTCAAAACGGAGTATCTCCCCGCTAATCCACTCTGCCCAACTTTTTCAAACTCAAATAGCGGCTTATATTACTGCCTAAATTTCTCATACCTATCCAAAACTTTGCTCTCGCAAAACCGATACTGCGCAGCGTCTCCTCTTTCATCCGCATACGCTTGCTCACAACCCAGACGCGGCTGTTCCGGCAACACATCCAAATACGGTACACTATCGTGAACCTTCGCTGTCGTCACGCCGTAACCCCAAATCAACTTCCAAATCGCGTCAACCCACGGATGGTCTTTGTAACCGAAAAACGACTCATCGCCCTTCTTCG
>JAITST010000027.1 GCA_031287585.1 Planctomycetaceae bacterium
TAAAAACTACTTCATTATAGCAATTGTCAAACGTCCCGGAAAGTTATTAGAGGTGTCCATTTATCACTAGCGTCCATTTGTTGCAAGGTTCCAATTTTACGGGATTTTCTGTTTTGAGGCGGCAGGTTTTTAGAATATGCTCTAAATTTTCCCCCCCGCCATCTTGCATACTCGTTAAGATTCTGTTACGATGTTTCCCTTACTTTACTCGGCTGGTTGTTCTGCCGTGTTGTTTTGACTTTCACCCCGATAACTTAATGGAGTTTGTGTATGAAAAAAAGTTGTTTTTGTGCGCTGGCTGTTTTCGCAGCGGCGCTGTTTTTTGGTTCTTACTCGCGTGGCGATGATTGGAAAATTGTTGAAGGTAAGATTACTACCGATTTTGCAAAAAAAGTTGACCCGAAAAGTCCGTTGCCGGAGTATCCGCGTCCGCAATTGACCCGCGATGCGTGGCTCAATCTTAATGGTTTGTGGGATTACGCTATAACCGAACGCGACGTGGCCGCGTTCGAAAAAGCAGACGGCAAAATACTTGTTCCGTTTGCGATTGAATCGGCGTTGTCGGGAGTCGGCAAGACTGTCGGCAAAGACAAGACGCTTGTTTATCGTAAGAAATTCAAACTCCCGAAAGGCAAAGATTGGGACGGTAAACGTATCCTGTTACACTTTGGCGCGGTCGATTGGAAAATGTCCGCAATCGTCAACGGTAAAGAAGTCGGCGCACACGTTGGCGGCTACTCGCCGTTCTCGTTCGACATAACTGACGCACTCAAAGCCGATGGTGACCAAGAGATAATCGTAACAGTTTGGGATCCAAGCAGCGACAGTTATCAGCCGCGCGGCAAACAAGTAACGAAGCCCGGCGGTATTTGGTACACGTCTGTAACAGGTATCTGGGCGACTGTCTGGCTCGAACCAGTTCCGGTTACGTCAATCGAAAAACTCAAGTTTGTACCGAACATCAAAAACAGTACGTTGACAATCAACGCGACTATCAACAACGTTCAAGACGGCGACATTCTCACTGCAACGGCATCGTTCCAAAACGCTGCTGCTAATCCCCGCGTGATTGGCAGCCGTCAGATTGTGACCCGGAACGCCAGAAACAGCCGTGAACCTAGAATTGTCAGACGGCAATCGCTTGCGGCAAGTGTCACAGGCACCGCGCAAGGTGAGGCGAAAGAGCCGCTTGTACTCACCGTCGATAACGCGAAACTTTGGTCACCCGATGAACCGAACCTTTACGACCTGACTGTCACGCTTACCCGCGACGGGAAAACTATCGACACTGTTAAATCGTACTTCGGTATGCGTGAAGTATCGCTCGGCAAAACCGAAGACGGGATAACACGAATACTGCTCAACGGCAAGTTTCTGTTCCAACAAGGTCCCCTTGACCAGGGTTGGTGGCCTGATGGACTTTACACCGCGCCGACCGACGAGGCGTTGCGTTATGACTTGATTGTCACGAAGCAACTCGGTTTCAATATGTTGCGTAAGCACGTGAAAGTTGAGCCGATGCGGTTCTACTATCACTGCGACAAACTCGGTATTCTCGTTTGGCAGGATATGCCAAGCGGCGACAAACACATCGGCGGCAGAGACCCTGATTTCGCACGTTCGCCCGAATCGACCGCGAACTACGAACGCGAGTGGAAAGAGATTATTGAGACACGTTACAATGCCGCGAGTATCGTAATTTGGGTACCGTTCAACGAAGGTTGGGGACAGTTCGACACGTGCCGTATTCTAGATTGGACGAAACAACTTGACCCGACACGTCTTGTCGATGGACCGAGTGGTTGGTCTGACCGCGGTTGCGGCGACATACACGATATGCACGATTACGCTCGTTCTCCGAAAATGTATCCAGCGGAGGAAAACCGCGCGACGGTTATTGGTGAATACGGCGGACTCGGCTTGCCAATCAAAGACCATACGTGGGTTGAATCGGAGAAGAATTGGGGTTACGGCGGTAATCTGAAAGACGGTGCCGATGTTCTCAAAACATACGACCGCATCAATCAAGTATTACATCCGTTGATTGCGAAAGGTTTGTCGGCGGCGGTTTATACGCAGACGACGGACGTTGAAGTTGAGGTCAATGGTTTGATGACGTATGATAGAAAGATTATTAAAGTTGACGTTGCGAAGTTTAAGGCATCGAACGACGCTTTGCATTATCCGTCACCGGAGTTGAGGACGATTCTTCCGACGGCAGTAGAGGCGAAATCGGAGTGGAGTTACACGACCGACGAACCGAACAATGGCTGGGAGAAAGCGGATTACGACGACGCGTCGTGGAAGAAAGGAAAAGGCGGTTTTGGTACAACCATCACGCCGAACGCAACAGTCGGAACTGAGTGGAACACAAGCGATATTTGGGTACGCCGGACGTTTGAACTAACAGCCGACGACGTGAAAGTCCCGACAAAGTTATTGTTGAGTTTGTTCCACGACGAAGACGCGGAAGTTTACGTGAACGGAGTAAAAGTGTTTGAGGTAAAAGGTTACACGAACGGTTACATCAACGCCCCGTTAACGAATGCGGCAAAAGCGTTCAAAGTCGGCAAGAACACGATTGCGATTCACTGCAAACAAACCGGCGGTGGTCAGTTTATCGACGCAGGTTTGCAGAAAAAAATACCGCCAAGCGATGGAAAACGTGTTTGGTAAAACAATCCTAGGTTGAAATTGGCGGCAATACAGAGTATATTGCCGTTGGTTTCGGTGACGGTTGGTGCGTACAAATATGCCGAACACTGTTGAAATTTGTAGAGACGTTATATGTAACGTCTCTACACCTTTGCCCCCTATCGCAAAAGTATTATCACAAGTGGGTACCTCTAATAACATCGAATTCTATCAAAAAAAAAATAGCAACTGTGAATTTTTCACATATTTCGGTTGCAGATATTTTCTTTTTCTCCGTTTTGACGGCAGATTTGTGCCGTCCAAATGGAGTATCTCCGCCCTAATCCACTCTGCCCAACTTTTTCAACGTCAAATACCGGCTGATATTACTGCCTAAATTTCTCATTCCTATCCAAAACTTCGCTCTCGCAAAACCGATACTGCGGAGCGTCTCCTCTTTCATCCGCATACGCTTGCTCACAACCCAGACGCGGCTCCGCCGGCAACACATCCAAAAACGGCACACTATCGTGAACCTTCGCTGTTGTCACTCCGTAACCCCAAATCAACTTCCAAATCGCGTCAACCCACGGATGGTCTTTGTAACCGAAAAACGACTCATCGCCCTTCTTCGCC
>JAITST010000033.1 GCA_031287585.1 Planctomycetaceae bacterium
CAGTCGAGTAGGCGAGGAATGCCTCGACTACTCGACTGGTGAATTATTACAATGTCCGTGAGCGGTTACAATGAGTAAACAAGGACTTTAGAAAATTATTTTGTTATGTTGCTTGGACACAGCATTTTTTGGGGCATTTAATCGAAAATAAAATCCCCCATTTATTTTTACACACCCTCCATTTGTTGCGAGTAAAAAAATTTTTAGGATATCCTCCCCAAATGTAAATGGATGGAAAAAATACTGACTCACAATTGCGGGCTAGATGTTCGCGTCCTTCAATGGTTGCAATTACGTTACAATTTGATAAAATTTAGCGTGATTTGTAGGGATTGTCTCTGCATTTACGTTAATGTCACCACCTTTTCAAGTAGGAGTATCAGATGAAACAGCGTAGTTTTTGGCGTGTTCTCGCCGTTTGGTTTTTGTTTGTTGGTTTTTGTTCTTTGGTTTCTGCCGATGTTCGGTTGCCGGAGATTTTCGGGTCTAATATGGTTTTGCAACGGGATTTGAAAGTTCCCGTTTGGGGTTGGGCGGATGCCGGTGAGAATGTTACCGTTTCGTTTGACGGTCAAACTGTATCCGCAACCGCTGACGCTTCCGGTAAATGGAAAGTTGAGTTGTCGCCTTTGAAGGCAAACGCTACGCCGTCGGTTATGACAGTCAAAGGTACTAACGAATTAAAACTTGAAAACATTTTAGTCGGCGAAGTTTGGCTTTGTTCAGGTCAGTCGAATATGGAGTGGCCGATGAATCGTTCCGCCGAATATAACGACGAGTTACCGAAAACAAACAACGCGAAAATTCGTCTGTTTCACGTTGCGAAAGCGTGGGACAACTCGCCGAAGGAATCGCTCTCCGCGGCTTGGAAACCGTGCAATCAGGAAAACATTCCGGGCTTCTCGGCTGTTGGTTACTACTTCGGTCAGAAACTTTCGGCAGACCTTGATGTGCCGGTTGGTTTGATAAACTCATCGTGGGGCGGTACCCGTATCGAACCTTGGACACCGCCAGCCGGTTTTCAGTCAGTTCCGTCTTTGAAGAATATCGCGGACGAGGTTGCGGCGAAAGACCCAAGTTCGGCTGCGTATAAAACGATTGTTGCGAAAACGTTGAAAGATTATTCGGACTGGGTAACCAAGTCGCAGGAAGATTTCAACGGCGGTACGAAACGTATTATGCCGCCGCCAACGTTCCCGCCTCAACTTGCTTTGTACACGAACCAGCAACAGCCGACAACTCTGCACAACGCTATGATAAATCCGTTTGTTCCGATGGCGTTGCGCGGCGCGATTTGGTATCAGGGCGAGTCGAATATGGGTGAAGGTATGTTGTATGCCGATAAGATGGAAGCGTTGATAAAGGGTTGGCGAACGGTGTTCAACAACCCTGACATGGGTTTTTACTTCGTCCAACTTGCTCCGTATATCTACGGCAACGATTCAACACGGCTCGCGTATCTTTGGGAAGCACAGGCGGCTGTCGAAAAAAAATTACCGAAAACCGGAATGGCTGTCATCAACGACCTCGTTACGAACATCCGCGACATTCACCCGCCGCGTAAAAAACTGGTTGGCGAACGGCTCGCGTTGTTGGCGTTGAACAGAACGTATAACAAGACGGAAGTTGTTTGCGCGTCGCCGGAGTTTGATAGTTTGCAAACCAACGGTAATACGTTAGTTGTTAAATTCAAAAATGCGAAATCGCTTAAAACACGTGACGGCAAAGCACCCGACTGGTTTGAAATCGCTGGTGCGGACGGTATGTATAAGAAGGCGGACGCGGTCATTGACGGTACAACGATTGAGTTGACGAGTGCGGGAATTGACGAGCCGTATGCGGTTCGTTTTGCGTGGAATCAAGAGGCACAGCCGAACGTTCAGAACGAAGCCGGTTTGCAACTCGGTGCGTTTCGCGCGGGCGAGATTCCAGAGCGGGCGATACTGGACAAGTTAGTTCCGTCGGCGAAGGATTACAAGTTGGTTTACTCTCTCGACCCAACGAATCCGCAGTTGACTAATAACAATACCGCGATAACTTACAAGACCGACAAGAGCCGTGAGATAACGGGCAGCGTGAAACGGGTGGGTTATTTTCTATATCTGAAACCGAAGGGCGGTACGCCGCAATTCGTTTTCGTGACAATGCCGCCGCTTAATAAGGACATCAAGAAACTTGGTGTGCCGGTGAAAAGTTCGGGAGCAAGATTTCAGAAAAATGTTAGTGACGTGACGGTTGAGTCGAATGTTGCTGGTGTTGAGACCGGAAAATTTGGTGACGGTTTTAACGTCGAGTTTTGGGAAGTCAACTACTCGCATGAGAACGAATCCAAAATCGCGGGCGCGTCTGATACCAAGTTTGATTTCGGTGATAAGTTGACAGAGGGACAACCGGGTTATGGTTCGATGCAAATACACAACTTCGCAAAGAAGCAAACAGTATTTGCGTTTAACAATTTTTCCGCAGGTAACACGTGCGATGTTGGTATTGGTAACAATCCAAGCACGGAAGAAAAACAGAATCCCGACTGGACATTCAGCAAATCCGCCGGAACACTTGAAGGCGGACAGTTGTTGATTTTGGTGTTGGAATGATGGTATTTTAGATTTTGATTTTAGATTGTATGTGGTACAAATGTTTACATTTGCAATTACACGCAGTCTAAAATCGAAAATCTGAAATCCGTCCGCATTTTTTGTGGTAAAAAATACCATACAATTAAAACCCTTTATGTGGTTCATATTTTTCTGTTTAACGTTCCTGCTAATCGACATGGCGATTGGTTTTTATGTTGCTATACTGTTGGGCTACGGACCACCAACGGTACGAGTCGCGCTCGGATTGTTATTAAACAAAAAAGACTTTGCTCTGGTTGAAAAGTATAAGGTAAAGTTGTTGAAACTAATCGGACGTAAAACGGAGGATGAAGGTGAGGGCGATGCGCAACCGCAGCTAACGGAACAGCCGCAGACCGAACAACCACCCGAAAAAGATGCCGCCGGAGACCTCAACGCGATGATTGAGTCGCTCGCGAAGGCAGACCTTGCAGACTTGATGACCGACGAGAGTGCTGACGTGATGCAAGTCAGTCCGATACAAGAGGTGTTCGACGACACGCTCGCAACGGCGTTGAGCGAACGGGGTACCGAAGTTTGGATGATGAACGACAAAAACATCGAAACATCAATTATGCAACTCAATGCTGTGATGATAAAGAACGGCAAGTTCTCCGCCGACCTCGACGAACGTTTGCGGTCAATTGTTGGTAAACCCGATGAAGCGTTTGTGCGAAAATGTTTGCAGGAGATGAAGGACGATTACGGTAATTACGTTTCGACGCAATCCGCGATAAGTGAAAAGATTAAGGAGCGTATGGACGAGTTCGGCGAGTTGAAACATATTGCAAACAGTATCGAATTTTCAAATATGGAACAGGCATCGCAAATCGAAACGACCCTTAACAACCTAGACCAGATTGCGTTACGCGGTACGCCGGAGGAAGGCGTTTCGCGAATGATTACCGAACTCGCGCTGCTGTGTTCGGCACGTCATCGTTTGCGTGATATGCAAGACCTCGCGTTTCTCGAAATGGCTCACTACGAAAACCGTGTTGATACAATTTCACCGCAACTATTCACTGACGAAGCAACAGGCATACGTAATCGAATCGGGATTGATGTTGCACTGGACGCTTGGTGGAAACAGGAAAAACAGAAACAACGAAGCGTCGTCTTTGCACTGCTTGATTTCGTTAAGTTGTCAGACTTGAATCTCGAATACGGTATCAAGCCGTGCGACAAGTTGATTGCGGTAGTTGGCAGGATGTTGGAAAAGACGTTCGACGCTCTGGATGTAACAGGAATGTATGCGGGCGGTTGTTTGTTTGTAGCAACGAGCAACTTGGGGACGCAGAAAACGAAAACTGAAATAGACAAGTTTCGACAGAAGATTGCGAAGGCGGTTTTTGACGGCAGTAAAACCCGTACACCTAACGGCAACAAACCGCTCTTGATAAAAACAACGATGACGTGTGCGGTAATTGAAGTCGCAGGTTCATCATCACTAACAGACACATACGCCGCGTTAGACAAAACACTTGAGGATGCGAAAAAAATCGGGCAAAACCACACGTTCTTCTACGATGCAAACAAACCAAAAACCGAACCAAGCCCAATAGATGCCCCTGATTTCGGTATGGAGGAAGTAACGATAGAGTTGGTATGAGCGTTAAATTTTAACTACAATTTTCAAAAACTATGTCATCAGACGAAAATGAACAACTTCGCAAAGGTCTCGATGCGATGCAAAAACGCGACTTTGAATTAGCACTCGAAACGTTCAAACAAATAGTCGCGGTGAATCCGTCGTTTCTTGAAGCGTACTATTGTATTGGCAACGCTTATGAAGAGATGGGCAAGTTCGATGAAGCACTTGAGAGTTATTCAACGGTTCTGACATACTCGCCGCGTGAACCGGCAGTGTTCTACAATCTAGCGTGTACGCATCGTAAGAAAGGTGAGAACGCGAAAGCGATTACGGAGTACAACAAAGCGATTGAGTTGAATCCGAAGTATGGTAAGGCGTATTACAATCGCGGTATGGTTTTACTTTTGTCCGGCGAAGTTGAGAAGGCGGCTGCGGATTTTGATACCGCGATAAAAGAGATGCCGCAAGACCCTGACCCGTTGGTCGCGCGCGGGCTGATTCGGATTATCGAAGAACAACCAGAAAAAGCGTTGGCGGATTACGACGCGGCGATTAAACTCAATCCCGACCATTACAAGGCACACGGTAATCGCGGTAACGTGATGGAAATGCAAGACAAGTTGGACGAGGCGATTGCGGAGTTCACGACAGTAATACGTATCGCGCCGAACGATTTCAAAGGTTATATGAATCGCGGGTACATATATTTTCGGAAGAAGGAATACGAACGGTCGTTGGCGGATTACACTCGCGCAATCGAGTTGAATCCGCAATTTGCGAAGACGTATTGCTGTCGCGGTTCGGTTTACGCGGAGTTACGTCATCAGCAAAAAGCACTGGACGACTTCAACGAAAGTATTCGTCTTTCACCGAAAAGCCCTGACTTATACATCAAACGCGGACAAGCGAAATCTGCTATGGGCGACCGTATTGGAGCATTGGAAGATTTTATGGAAGCAACAAAGATGGCACCGGCAAACCAGACGGCGTTATTGAATCGTGCGTTGACAAGAACGCAACTAGGTTCAAACGACGACGCAATATCAGACTACACGGAACTGATTCGTTTGTCGTCGGGCAACGCGCAAGCGTATCGTCTCAGAGGAACGCTGCTGGCAAGAATAGGAAGTATAGACGAAGCAATGAAGGACTTTAACAAATCAATAGAACTAGACCCAAACAACGAAAACAGCTACTTTAATCGCGGCTTGATATACAGAATACAGGGCTTGCTGCCCCAAGCAATACAAGACTTCACAAAGTCAATAGAACTAGCCCCCAACCACGCACAAGCCTACAAAAACCGAGCATTCACCTACGGAATAGTCGGAAACAAAGAAAAAGGAATGGCTGATATGGAAATGTACGAAAAACTCAATGCCGAATGAATTTATAGTTATCAATTTTGTTGGACCATCTTGAGAGAGTATTAAACTTTTTGGACAAGGATACCGTTGACAAGTGGGCACTCAACCGTGTCTTCGTGACAAAAGATTATCCGCTTACCAACTTTTTCATCTTCGGATTAGGATAATGTCTGACACGATTCCTAGAATCGCGTGTTGCCCCATACCGGATAGTATCGAACGTGTCCGCCACACTAGGCAACCCCAGAGCAGACCGGCTAGGATTGATGCAAAAAATTCCATTGGCGGATGTCCGAAGTGCAGCATCGTTGTTGCAAACGTTTGAATGAGTATCGCGTTGCCGATACCAGTTGTTTCAGTCAAACCGTGTTGCAGAAATCCGCGAAACATAAACTCCCAGCCGAAGTAGTAACCAGCGTACAAAACCGAATGAAGTACGAGAATTGCGGTACTGACTTCGCCTGTCAGATTTTGCAGACGCAGGTTTTCGTTGAACGGATAGATGTTGACAAACGACTGATTATGTCCGGTCGCGTATGCAATCAAAACCATAACCGGTGCGGCGATACAAAACGTTCTCACCGTGCGTACCGCGTTACCGAGCCGCAATCCGTAGTCCGAAAGTTTTTCGCGTAAACCAAATTTCACAATCGCCATCGGCACAACACCAAACAGTAGAAACGCCGTAACGATTTTGTATTCGCTCAAAAGATATTCATTCAACACAAAGCGGTTCGCCAAATCAAATTCAAACGAAAGCGTCAGGCATTTCCAAAACACGGTTGCAAAAATTACGTAAAGCAGAATTATTTTGGGTTTCATCTGATTCTCAAATTGTTATAAAAATCGCAAAGACGCGAAGATAAAATAATTTGTTTGCGCACGGCGGCACAACTCATCACGCCTTCACGATTCGACAATTCGGTTTTATCACCCAACAAACTCCTCTATCAAATCAAACGCCGTCGTCAGCATTTTCATATCCGCCGCAAACGACGCTCTCACGAAACCCTCGCACCCGAACGACGACCCCATCACCGTCGCGACACACTTTTTCGACAACAATTCCAAACAGAATTGTTCGCTATTGTCGATCTTCGTACCGCATAACGTTCGCCCAAGATGTTGTTTGATATTGAAAAACGCATAAAACGCTCCGCCTATCGCGGGACACGATAATCCTTTGATTTTCGGTATCCGTTGCGAAACAAATTCTTTGCGATTCGTGAACTCGGTCAACATCTCATCCACGCATTTTTGGTCGCCGCGCAACGCGGCAACCGCGGCATACTGACTGATACTGCACGGGTTCGACGTTTCCTGACTTTGTAACTCGCCCATCTTCTTCGATATTGGAGCAGGTGCGAGCGTCCACCCGATTCGCCAACCCGTCATCGCGTAAGTCTTGCTAACTCCGTTCACAACAATCGTTCGCTCCGGCAATTTCTGGTCAAGTGTCGGGAAACTCGTGAACGTGTTGCCCGGATAAACAAGTTTATCGTAAATCTCGTCTGCAACAACGAACAAATCTCTCTCGATAACAACATCCGCAATCGCTTTCAATTCGTCACGCGAATACATCACACCGGTCGGGTTTGACGGACTGCACAACAACAGCATCTTCGTCTTCGGCGTAACAGCGTCGCGAAATTGTTTCGCCGTCATCTTAAATCCGTCCGCCTCGTCGGTCTGAACAATAACAGGAACGGCACCCGACAGTTTAACCAACTCCGCGTAACTAACCCAGTACGGTGCGGGAATGATAACTTCGTCGCCAGCGTTCAAAGTCGAAAAGAAAGCGTTGTGTAACGCGTGTTTCGCACCGTTAGCAACGACAACCTGATTAGCCGCGTAGTCCAAACCGTAATCTGACTTGTACTTCTCGACAACTGCCGCTTTCAATTCAGGAATACCGCTGGCGAGTGTGTACTTAGTATGTCCGGCTTTCATAGCCGCCACTGCCGCGTCGCAGATGTGCGACGGTGTAACAAAATCCGGCTCGCCGACGCTCAAATCATAAACTGTCTTACCGGCTGCCTTCAACTCTTTTGCCTTAGCCGACATAGCCAAAGTAGCAGACGGCTCCAGCGCTCCAACAACATTAGAAATCGAAATCATAAAAAACGCAAACTCCTGTATGATATTTGTAACGGAATCAATAAACATAGATAATGCAGACGCAAAATCACAAACGATAAGATTGTACCAGATATTCAGGAATTGAGTAGGGGAGAGATGGAGGGTTCTGGGAGGGTGTGTAAAAAATTTTCCCAAAATCTCTATTGACTTCACTGCAAATAGTGTGTACAATGCCAGACTTCACGCTTGCGATATGTTTTTCGCAAGCAAACACACACCAGACTTTGTAAAAACACAAATTAACACAATTAGCCAAATGTTAAAATGGGGGGGGGGACGCAGTTTGCGGTAAATGCCGCGATTTCTCTTCTCGCTCGGCTTTTACTTTGGTTGAACTTCTTGTTGTTATCGCCATCATTGGCGTTCTAATCGCTTTGCTCCTGCCCGCTGTGCAAGCCGCCCGTGAGGCGGCTCGTCGGATGCAGTGCAGTAATCACTTGAAACAGTATTCACTTTCTCTCCACAACTATCACGATGTACAAAACACACTTCCGCCAGCAGCACTTGGTGCGGGTAACAGCGGCGGTAAAGCACAAGGTGCGAACGTTTTGTTGTTACCGTTTTACGAGGAAACGGCTCGTTACGATGCGTGGAAATCCGGCGACTGGGTCAATGCAGGCGACCCGCACCAGGTATCAGCCGCCGCACAATTGATTTTCAAACCGATAATTACAATTATGATTTGTCCGTCCGACCCAAACGGTAATACTCCAAACTACTGGAATGCCGTCGGACCATCGCGTTGTAATATAATGACCAGTCGCGGCGATACCGTTCACAACAACTACGATGTGCCGAATTTGGCTAGTAATCCCGCTCTTGTATCGCGCGGTCTTTTCGGTATGCGTGACGCTTTTACGTTTGCAACTGTGACAGACGGACTTAGTAACACGCTCGCTGTATCCGAAGCATTTTCGACAGCCTCACAAGGTCCGACCGCAATTCGTTCCGGTGCGATTCATAACGTCAATAGCGGTAACGTTCATTACGACCCCATAACGTACTGTTTGACGAACGGATACAAAGCCGCTGACCGTACACAAGTTACGACAGCCGCGTCGAGTACATATCGCGGACAGTTTTGGAGCGACGGGCGACCGTGTACAACCGGTGTAAATACAATCTTACCACCGAACACTCTTTCCTGTTCGAGACAAAGTGCCGCGGTCAATAATTACGGTGTTTGGACTGCATCTAGTTTTCATTCCGGCGGTGTGAATTGCGGACTCGCAGACGGTTCAATCCGTTTTGTCTCTAACACAATCAACTACCGTAACACCAGTATCACGTTACCACTACCAACTGATTCGTTGAATAGCGGATTGAGTCCGTATGGTGTTTGGGGAAGTTTGGGAGCGAAAGACGATGGCGGGGCAACGGGCTTGTAACGCAGAATGTCCCCGACTATCGCCCCTGACGTGACTACAATGATGATTCATCAATTATCGTGTAAACTAAAACAGGGTATATCGTTGTCGATATGCCCTAAATTCATTCACCCTTTTTCAACTTTAATTCAAATGAAACAGATTATTTTTTGCAATTGTGTTTATTCGTATTGTTAGCGATTGGTTGTAACAGTTCCGGTATATCGGGTTTGGTTCGCGCATCGGGAAAAGTTACGCTTGACGGTTCACCAGTTGGCGGTGTTGCGATTGTTTTTACACCTGTACCTGGTTCGTCGAGTGACCGCGTTGCGTCGGCTGTTTCGAGCGACGACGGAACGTTTGTACTTGACACGATTGGTAACAAAGGTGCGTTGCCGGGTTCGTATGTTGTTACACTTTCCAAGTCAACAACCAAATCGAAAATCACAGCGGAAGAGGAAGAACGGCTAAACACCGCAGGTAAACCGCTTCCCGAACCGGAAATCATTTATCATATCCCATGGAAGTACGAACGTACAGATTCAGGGATAACGGTAGAGATTGACAAAGGCGGAAAAACGGACATACTCATAGAACTTAAATCCGATAACACGCCGCCGCCTGTTCGTTCGAATATTTAACTTCGCGTGTTTGCAGTTGAATACTTACACTTATTCCCAACAACATTGGAGACTACTATGAAACGATTAATATCGTTGTTTATTTGTTTGTGTGCTTTTGTTTCTTACGTCAACGCGGCTGAAACTGTTATTATTGTTGACGGCAAACCGCTTGAATTTTTTGATGCCAACAAAACCGAGTACCGTTATTATCTGCCGCACGGTACTACTAAAATTCCAAAAGTTACCGCAAGCAACAATGCGAAGATTTCTGTTCGCGGTGAACAAAAAATTGTTACGGTTTCGTTGGACGACAAAACGTACAAGATTGTTTTTGAGACGCTTCCAAAACTCGATATGTTTTTGTGTATCGGTCAGTCGAATATGGCAGGACGCGCTCCGATTAATGATGAAGACAAAACGCCGATTCCGAATGTTTATCTGTTCACGCCGCAAGGAAACTGGGAGCCAGCGGTGAATCCGCTGAACAAGTATTCGTCGGTTCGTAAAGAAATCGGTGTACAGAAGATTGGTCCTGCTTACGGGTTCGCAAAGAAGATAGCGGAAACGACGGGGCGACCAGTTGGACTGATTGTCAACGCGAAGGGCGGAACGACGATTGAAGAATGGACGAAAGGGAACAAAGCCGATTTGTACGGTAAGTCGATTCAACGGGCGTTGGACGCGAAACGTTGGGGCGAGTACAAATCGATTTTGTGGCATCAGGGCGAATCAAGTATCGGACGTGTTAAAACGTATCCTGAACAACTCAAAGAACTCGTGAAAAATCTGCGAACCGATTTAGGGGACGATAAACTATTCTTCGTAGCGGGCGAAATAGGTCGGTGGCAGAAGGATAACGGTTTCAACGCGATGCTCGGTAAAATCAAAACGTTCGTTGACAATAGCGGCATAGTTTCCGCAAAAGACTTGAAACCGATAAACGGCAATATCAATGACCCTCACTTTGACCGTGAAAGTCAGTTAATACTCGGCACACGTTACGCGGAATGCGTATTGAAAAATGTGTTGGGACGTTGAGGAATTTGTTATAGGTAAACGTTACAGCAGTAACAACGATGCCCCCATAAATACGAACTAATTTGGAATATACCGAACACAGTTGAAAATTGCCGATAATCTCGTTTCTACAATAAACAATTTTCAATCGTGTTCGGTATAACTCTAATCATTAGTAACTACGTATGAGTACCGACTGCTATGAAAACACTCGTTTTTTGATGCGAACGGTTACCAAGTATAGGAAAGATAACGTCTCTTTTCCGGTTATACATTTGACGTATGGTGTTGTTACTCAACATTTTCTGTCAAGACACTTTCAAAGATATGCCGATTGTTTCTGCAACACGTGCAAACATACGGAGTTAATATGTTTGGGTGTTTTGGGAAGAATTTACGCTCTTATGAAAACGTACACTTGTGTAACGCATAACAAAATTTTTCGTTGGCTTATGTCAACGGTTGTTTTGTTTTACGTTCTTGTTCCGCGAGTTGGTGTTTGTCATTGCCCGAATTGTGAATGTTGCAATCACTCTGATCCGCAGGAAGTCGCAGTTGAAGTTGAACAAGTCGAATCGAGTTGCTGCTCGCACAAGTCGTCTCCGAAAACTGAAAAAACTGACGATGAAACGAAAAAAGGCGAGTCAGATTCGTGTCCGTGCGTATGGAATGGGACACCTGATGTGCCTGTTTTGATGACATCACAACCGTTTTCGCTTGCGGACATTTTCTCTGACAATTTGAAAACCAACCTGCTCGCGTCGGTTTCATTGCAACCGACAGTGATTGAAGGTTTTGTTTCGTTCTATGATTTGTTTGAATCGCCGACTTCACGGCTATCGGTGCGCTTACATCTCCTATTACTTGTCATATTGAATTGATTAACGAACTCGTGATTACTTTTATCGGAGTTAGTTTTGTATGCGGCTTCTGAAGAGTTACTCTTACGTATGCCGTTCTGATTATTCAGTTTTCATTTTTCGTTTTTCAATACTTACATAAGGAGATTTCCAATGGCTATTTCAGCAACAAGTTCCGCTTCCGTTTCCAGCGCATTACCGCGAGGTACTACTTCCACAACAAAGTCCAGCGGCGCGTCGTGCTGTGCTTCCAACGGCGGCAAACAAGCCGCTTGTTGTGTTGGTAAGAATCCGCAGGATTGCGTAAAACTCTGTTCAACCGGACAGAGTTCGTCACCACAGAAGGCGGCAACATACTCGTCACCGTCACGTTCGACAACAAGCCAAGCAGCGGGGCGGTCATCATCAACCGCCGCGTTGTCACGGTCAACCAGTTCCAGCAGCACCGCAAGTCAATCGAACATTGCGGCGTTTCGGTCAACAAGTTCTTCTCAGGCAGCCAGCAATTACAGCCGGAGTTCTGCCCAGAGTTCACGTTCGTCAATCAGTTGGTTGAGATGAACAACGTAACGCGGATAGCGTACACGTGAAAATGTGGGAGGTAAGATTGTGTGATTCATTCTCTTACCTCTCACTTTTCGTTTTCATCTCCAAGAAGTCATTTTTATCTATCCTTATCTACCTGTGAAAATCTCCCTGTAAACACAAATAATTTTCAACCGTGTTCGGTATGTGAACCATTTTACGTATTTCTAAAAAATTTTTCAAAAAAAATGGCTACCATATTTGCGGGACAATTTTTTTTACGAATAATAGTGCAGCATAAATAGTACACTTGTAGTAAACAGCAAATAATACGGTTGTGATATTTGACGGTTTCTATTTTTCTTGCGGAGAAACGTTGTCGTAAGCCCCTTGTATGATTTTGATTAACTTGTAAAATGTTAAACAATCGCGGGACGCTTTATGTAAAAAGTGTTTCGTTTCACCCCATTGTTACATTTAGTTTGGAGAATAAAAACTATGTCAGAAAAAAATTTGCCTGTCGCATTGCCAGCCGAAGCGGCTTACCAACTTGCTAACGTTACAAAGACAGAGCCGCAGTTCGGTTCGCTAACGCCGCGTTGGTTGCCGCGTTTCCTTGACTGGAAAGCCCTCGAAACCGGTCTTTACCGTCTGAACAAAGTCAAAGAAGGTGATACACCGCTTGACGCTCTTTGCCGTCAGGCAGCCGACGATGTCCAGGTTCCAGAAGGTTTTGTCGATTACGAAACCGCCCCGCGCGAGTATCGGCTTAACTCAATCTCGACCGTTGTAAATATTGATACGAGAATCGCCGACCTTTACAGCAGTCCGTATGACCAAGTCAACGAACAGATTCGTCTTGCGGTTGAAAGTCTCAAAGAGCGGCAGGAAAGCCAACTTGTCAACAACGACGATTACGGTCTTCTCAAAAACGCCGTTGATTCGCAGCGAATCAAGTCGGTTAGCGGTTCGCCCACACCGGACGATTTTGACGAACTGATTTCAAAAGTCTGGAAAGAGCCGACGTTCTTCCTTGCGCATCCGCGAGCGATTGCGGCGTTCGGTCGGGAATGTACCCGACGCGGTGTTCCGCCAGCGACTGTCTCTTACTACGGCGCGGCGTTCCTGACGTGGC
>JAITST010000088.1 GCA_031287585.1 Planctomycetaceae bacterium
TTGAATGGAAGGATCAAGTCCCCTAAGTTCCTCCGAAGAAACACTTACAGATTTTTGAGTACCTTTTCCGGGAACATAAATTTCGTAATCACCTGTTCCGTCTCCGGGTTTCAATCCGCTAAAAGTTTTAATATCACCGGAAGTGAATACAGCCAAACGGATTCTTGTGTTGCCAGTTCCTCCGCTTGCACTGATGACGGTCGGGAAAAAGGCAAATTTGGATTCGAAATGGTATGCAATTGCTTCTTTCGTCGAAACACCTTTCCCATTGACCATTGTCAAGTCAAATGCAAAATACTGGAACCCTTGGTCAAAATACGACTGAATCGCCTTTTTGGTTTTTGAATCAAAAGCCACAGAAAAATTTTTGCCATACGTCTCTGCAATGAAAGCATTGATTTCATCTTCAAATTTAATGATGTTGTCAAGTTTCCAAACGAATATTTTATGAGCACCGATTTCTGTTTTCATAAAGAGACCATATTCGATTCCTTCAATATCCATTCTCTTTTTAAGCAACTCGGTTGCCCGATTGAAAATCTCCTTGTTGGCTCGTTGAATCTTGATTGGTTTGCCGGGTAGAGGCATCACACTTATCATTGCACCAGAATTTCCTTTGGTTGCTTCCTCGTTTGTTGAAAGAACCAGAATTTCCTCTTTACCGTTCCAAGCGATGACACCTTGTTGATCACTTTCACGGAAAATATTAGAACCGTAGGAAATACCATCCTGATACTGGCTTGATATACCCGGTCGTTGAACTGTACCGTCCTGAAGACCAACGAAATTTTCTTGCGACGCTGCCGCAGCAGGCACACTCGCCGCAGCGTCATAGTCAATTGAGCCACCGTAGTAGTCATCATAACCACCGCCACCCAATCCAGAATCATAGTAACCACCGCCGCCAAACCGGTCGATTTTTGTCCATTTTTCCGTAACGATAAGCGTTCTTTCCCAGACCGTGACGCGTGGAGGGCAAGACCGGTGCGGTGGACGTGGAATAGGTCTTAATTTACCACAATCAGCGATAGCGGAAAGTGATGCGGACATAATAAATGCTGCAATAAGCAGACGTAAAAAAACTTTGAACATGAAATTTCCTTTCAATTAAAATTATGAAATTGGTGAAAAAAACTGGCAAAACTAATAGCACAAAATATTGTTTGACGTTTTTTTGGTTTACCGTAAAAAAGGTATTAGTATCAATTATCAACACTTCAGGAAAAATACCGTGGTATTATTCTTTACGAATACTATCCCAGTTATTGATAATTCTGATATTCCCATGAAAAACATATACTTGTTGTTTTTTATTAGCCGATTCGTTAACCCCTATACCTGATTTAATGACTTTAATAACTTCCCTGTGTTCGGTATCTTGGGAATCTTGAAAAAGTGTATTCAAATCTGTATCGGAAAAGGTATTGGGTTCAGTCCTTTTCTTCGATGCGCAAATTGCGAAGGCGGAAGAAAAGTATGCTCCGTAATCCTTATTACCTAGTGCCACTTGTTCCGAACTAGGGTCTGCTGAATTTAAATCTAAAACTCCGCGATAATAGAGTAACATTGCGGTAAGATTACAGTGACCAAGCGGTCTGCCAGTGACATGAGCGTCATTTCCTAATTTGGGGGACGGGAGCGGGGAAGGTACAACAAGCGTACACGAGTCTGTTATCAAAAAAGTTGCCCGATGATTGTTGACAGTCAATACCTTCCAAATATCTTCACGTTTAACTCCGTCAGCAATTTTGAGGTCAACATCTGCTTTCCCTGTTTGTGAATTGACTGCCGAAATTGCCAATGGAAATAATGTATGCTTTTCTTCCTGCACACCTCCATGACCGAGGTAAAAAACCATAATCGCTCCATTCGTTCCGGTTTGAGTACTCATTTCACGACACACGCTCAATATGGTATTAGGGCTTGCATTGTACCCGTCCAAGGTTCGTACTGTAATGCTTTTCCCATCCAAGGTTGTCTGATAAGTTTGCGTTCCGCTTCTTGTGGTATCAGAATCGTTTTCAAGAAGATTTGCTTCCCGAAGTGTCGATTGAATCTTTTGTCTACTTACACTCGTCGCTGGCATTACATTGTTATCGAGTGTTCCATATATCAACAGAATTTGGATGTTATCGTTGCTGTTGTTATTTGGGATTTTCACCGTATCCGGTAAAGGAGTAGGAGAATCCAATGCTGCCAAAGACACCTCGAATTGCCTTAGGTCATACTGAATACGTTGTCTTTTTCCCGAATTCGTTTCTGTCCTCAAAAGATTTTGGGCTCCCTGAATTTTACGTAATAATTCTTCTCTTGAATATTGTGGAGGAGTATTTACCATGTCAATAAGACAATGGCTTGCTGCTGACCCTGGCATAAGTGAAGTAATCCTCGCCCCACCTCCCGGTGTATCTTTTGAATAAACTCCTAAACGATACTCCCCTGGGTTTAATGTAACTCTCGCTTGCGTGATTTTCCCTGTACGACTATCCCGAACTTGAAATACCATTTCTCGCGAAGAGCGATTTACGGCATCCGCTAAACCGTGAGCACCGGAAATACTTTCACCGTTTACACTCAAAATAACATCGCCCGGTTCAAGTGAACGTACTACGTAACGCTGCTGGGCTTGAAGATGTGAACAGCAAAACAAACCGAAGACGAAACACATCGCCAACAAAGCGAACAAAAATCGTCCCGTTAAAAATATATGTGTTTTCATAGTTGTTAATTTTCATTAAGTTAAGTCTAAATGAGAAAAATCAATTTGTTTCATCATAGCATGCTACACTAATTACCAAGTGAAAACGCGCGGGGAACCATTGGTATTTGTGTTACTCCACCATATTCCCATCCGTTTCCATTATTGGTCGGATTAGCATTACGTCTTCGCAAGGAAAATTGTTTTGCCTCTTCTCTTGTCATTGAAAAAACCTGCTGCCATGAATAATTTCTATTTTGATTATTATCAAGGACATTACAGAAATTGTGTGTCAACCAAAATCCGTTATCGGTACTAGCCCATCCAGTGTGGTCTTGTTGTGCCGCGGTAAAATCTACAACACCTTTACTCTCTAAAAACAATGTTCTAAAAAGACGCGTTGGTGGATCGGTATTGGCGGCTCCAACTGCTTCTTTAGGTTCTGGAAAGTAATTTCTTACACTACAACAATCGCTTATTATAACGATAAGACGGGGAGAATGTATTTGTATTGCTTTCAAAACATCACTTTTCAAAAGAGGATTCCAATTAGAGGAATTATTGGGGTCAGTAATCGTATAAAACATTCCTCTGTTAGGGTCACTTGCGCCGTGTCCGTGATAGGTAAAAATGACTGTGTCATTATTATTTACCTTTATATTTCTAACATATTGTAAAATATTGTTGGGAAAAAGTTGGTTGGACGGTACAGAATGTTCAAAAAAAGGTTGGCGACCAAGCCCGCCATACATCGAAGAACGGAATTCAGCACGGCTTATATCGACTGCACCAACTAAATTACTATGAACATCTCCAACGGAAATCCAATGTACCGTTTGCTGTTGGGGAACGTTCCCATTGTTGTTATTCCCACCGCCGTTATTGCCGCCACCCAAGCCGCCAGTTCCGCCGTTTCGTACACCGATAACACGGTGTGATGATTCCAAGAGAAAATGATTGCTCGGAAAAAGAGTTTTTAAGTTGCCGCCCCAACCGTGAACGATCCCACCTGTGGCTTCCCAGCATGCACCTATGTTATATGTTTTTGTTGGAATACCGAGCCGATTGATACCACCGTTTCTTTCGAGTGAACGGTATTCGCTATGTGTCGGCAAGCGAAAACCTTGATTGGCGGCAGTTCGCTCCGCTGCCTGCAAACTGCCAGCCAGTGTATTAAAATTCTTCCACTCGTTACCGTTATTGTCCCGATACACTCCATTACCGAGGTTCTGCCACTGAGCATTGGCAGAATCAGCGAATATTCCGAGAATAAGTAACGCAACAATTACGGTAAAGCCGTAATTGACTAGGTTGGTTTTGCTCTTGTTCATTATAATATCCTTTCTGATATTCAGGTGTCCGCAGCCGGACAAAATAGGGTATTGTCAAAAATCACCTACATCGGTATTTTTTTGCGAGCAACATTGTATCATCTTGATACCCCAAATCGGTAACGGGATATCATCATTCTTTCCGCACTAGGCAGTAGCCCTGTAATTCACTGGTTTCAGAATTTTTAACGCCTACTATCTCATAAGGAAAACCGACATCACTTACGCTATTTCGTAAGCGTGATACCAACGCAAATATGGTATTCTTTTCAACAAACGGTTTATCTTCCGAGCCGACCTCGTTCCAAATTGACGACTCGATTTCTGCCAGCGTTTCCGTTCGCTCATCGTTGTTCCAGAGCGTTTTCATCAGAGAAAATTGTTTCCGACTCAACTTGACCATTCCGTCCGCCCAACGGATTGTCTGTCTTTGTTCGTCAAAGAATAAATCAGTGACAGTTTCCTTGCTCTGATTTTGAATCATTTCAAGAATCGCCGCTTCTTCGCTACGGAGTTTAAGAACCTCTTGCAAATGAATGTCAACTTTGCGATGGATTTCAAGAAGTCGGGTGTGCATTGCTTGTGGTTTGTTCGATAAACGGCAACATTGTGTCAATCCAGCCGAGACGGTCACGCACCGCATAGCCGCCCCAACTTTTATTTGCTATAAGGTCAACACAAAGACCTTTTTGCAATGTTCCGTATGGAGGATAATGGTGTGTATCAACCATATTATGTGCCGCGATGCCGACCTGTTTAAGACCGTTCGTACACTGCATCCTACGAGCCGTTTGCACAGCGGGCAAGAGCAAAGCGATTAGAACGCCAATGATGGCGATAACAACAAGAAATTCAACGAGGGTAAGAGCCGAGCGGGTAGAGCAATTATTGCATCTTCTACAAACCGCGCCCCCCCCCCCATTTTAACATTTGGTAAATTGTGTTAATTTGTGTTTTTACAAAGTCTGTCATAGTTT
>JAITST010000232.1 GCA_031287585.1 Planctomycetaceae bacterium
GGCGAGACGTTTGAGAAAACCATTGAGTTGGTAAAGTTTGTCGGTATTGGTTTCGGCGACGATAAAGTTCGGTTGCATCGTAATTATCATTGAAAAATAAGGTTGATAAAATTAAAAACTACTTCGTTATAGTAAGGAGTCAAAATTGAAACAAGTTATTAGAGGTGCCCGCAGGTAATCACGCAAACATTTTCTTCTTGACTCAACGGAACAAGAACACTTTTCTTTGCGTAGCCGCCGTTAACGATTAACTCGATACGCTTATCAAACCCCGCAAAATACGGTCTCAAACGATTGAACATCTTAACAATCATTTCTGTTTTCGGCGAGAATTGCAGCGTTTTGTATTTGCCCTTCAACTTATCAATGGGCTCTTGTCGCAGATAAAGTTCACAAGTAATCGGAAATGATATATATTATCCCATAACGGATGTTCGAGAGTACAGTTAAGGATACAGTGAGAACGATTGCCGATTTGCGGCAGATGATAAAAGACGTTTGGAAAACGTTGGGAAAGTTTTGCTGCCGAATTCCTGCGGCAACACTATTAGCGCAATTTTAAACCGTGTCCGGTATATTACATCTTTTACCACGCACGTTGTTCACTGTACCAGTACTCAATCTGTTTGACCAGCGATTGCGGGTCTATTGGTTTGCTGCAATATCCGTCCATTCCTGCTTCGTAGCATTTTTGGATATCTTCTTTTGTCGCGTTTGCTGT
Organism: Planctomycetaceae bacterium; assembly: GCA_031287585.1. GTDB lineage: Bacteria > Planctomycetota > Planctomycetia > Pirellulales > Thermoguttaceae > UBA8133. Next base: position 722 of record JAITST010000232.1, read on the forward strand.
TAGGGCTATGATTGGTATCCTTTTTTTACCTTGTTCCAATTCCCACGTCCTTATTAAATCCGTTGCCTCGTAACCGTCCATTTCCGGCATTTGGCAGTCCATTAAAACTACGTCGTAATCCTGTTTTCTTATTGCTTCATTTGCGTCTATACCATTTGTCGCAAGGTCACTCGTGAAACCAGCGGCAGTCAACAAGTTTTTCGCCACTATTTGATTTATCTTGTTGTCTTCTACCACCAATATATGTATCTTACCCGCGAACTTTGACTTTGCTTGTTTGGGATTCTCATCTTTTTTCGCGGCTTGCCTCTTTATCATTTCCGCCTTAAACTCTTTCATCGCCCCCGCAGCATCTGAACCCGACACCCCTGAATCCATTAACCGTTGTTCATTGATCGCGAAAAATCTATTCATCAACGCATCAAACAACGCCGACGTGAATACCGGTTTACTAATCGAATCATAACAGTTTTCCGTCAGGAACAACAAATCAGGTTCTTCAGACAACGCACGCAAGAGAATCATCTGCGGCACGTGTTTGTTAATTTTTTGCGCACAATCAAACATCGTCCGCGCCAAATCAATTCCGTTTCCATCCGCGAGCGTGTTGTCAATTATTAGCACGTCATACGGTTTGTCGGCATCGTCCACCAATTTCGCCGCTTCACTCCCCAAGTTACAAGTCGTACAATCCAGTCCCCAATCCGTTAGTTGGGCTTTCAATGATTCAATTTGCGACTGATTATCATCGACCAGCAACGCCCGCCGCCCTTTGACACTGAAATTATCCGTAATCTCGCGATAAATCAGTCCTGAACAAGTATCGTTGTTCTCGTTAAACTCACACTTCTCAAAGTGCGAACATTTGTCGCCCGCCGTCAAACACTTTACCAGCGTCTCGTTACACTCGAACGGAATCGTGAACCAGAATGTCGAACCTCTCAAATGTTCACTCTCAACACCAATTTCGCCGCCCATTAGTTGAACTAACTTCATCGAAATCGCAAGTCCAAGACCTGTACCGCCGTAAATCCGACTCGACGACGTGTCAACTTGCGAGAACGCTTTGAAAAGCCGGTCGATACGGTCAGAAGGAATACCGATTCCCGTATCACGAACACAAAACTTAATAGTTACCGTGTTATCTGTAATCGAATCAACTGCCACCTCCACACGCACACCGCCGCGATCCGTAAACTTAACCGAGTTCCCAATCAAGTTGAGTAGAATCTGACGAATACGTCCCGAATCACCAAACAACACACGCGGCACGTGACTGCTCATCAACAGATTCAACTCCAAATCCTTCGCACTCGCGCGCGATGCCAAAATTCCAAGCACCGACTCAATCGTCGCTTGCAGTTCAAACTTTTCCGACACTATTTCAAGTTTACCCGCTTCGATTTTCGAGAAGTCGAGAATATCGTTGATAAGAAACAACAGCGACTTACCCGCGTCGTTAATCAGTTGAGCGTACTCGTTTTGTTTATTATTCAATTCCGTTTCGAGCAACAAGTCCGACAAACCGATTACACCGTTGAGCGGCGTTCTTATTTCGTGGCTCATGTGAGCAAGAAACTGGCTCTTCGCTTTATTCGCGTTTTCCGCTTCTTCCTTCGCTTTTTCGAGTTTTCTCGTATGTTGCCGCAGCGCGAGTTGACTACCGATACCGTGAGCAAGCAACGTGAGTTGGCGGGCGTCAAACTCCGTGTAAGGCGACGTTTTACCGCCAACACCGAGAATACCGAGTTGGCGATGTCCATCTGTAATCGGCAGGTTCGCGTGCGTGGTAATGGCGAAGTGACCTTCGGGCAACTTCGCTTTGTTGCCCAAATTTGGGTAGTCGTTGTGAATCTCGACTTTGCCCGTCTTCAAGCAATTCGTAATGACATTCGACGATAAATGAACAAGTCCCGTCTCGTCGGAAACCGGAAGTGCGCAAACAACTTTCGTATTGTCCAGTAAACCGCGAAACAGTTTGCCTATCGTCTGATTTTCGCTGTCGAATAACACGATATACCCCGCACTACTTCTAGTCAGTTTCTCGGCAGTTTCAAGTGCGAAGTCAATAACCTCATTCTCATCGTGGTCAGCCATTTGCGACAACTCAATGAGCGAGTTCAGACGCAGACGGTCCATTTCCAACTCGCCGAGCAAATGGATTCGTTCGGTTATGTCAACTAGAACCGCGAGAATCTGGACTACACTACCGTTACTGTCACGGATTGTTGACGCACTCATGACAGTCCAAACTGTCTTACCGTTTTTCGTTATTAACGGAATTTCCAAACGATAACTATCAATTTCGCCGGAAATAAGTTGTTGACGGAGTAAATTTTGTTCGCCCGTCTTCACCGTATTCGTGTTATCGTAGATTATAGATGAATGTTGTCCAAGTAATTCGGAATCCCTGTAACCGGTTATTTCGCAAAGTGCGGAATTGACAAACGTGAAGCGGAACTCGGTATTGAGAAACGCAATCGGTGACGCGCTTGTCGTAATCAACGCTTCCAACTGCGAACGGCTGCGGGTGAGTTCACGTGTTCGTTCTTCAACCTTCTTCTCTAGTAAGTCGCGGCTTTCGGACAGCGCAAACTCCGCTTCCTTGTGATGCGTAATATCACGTAAAATGCAAATCGCGGCTATGATTTTTCCGTCCGCATCCGCGACAGGGTGAGTGAAACGCTCTGACCAACGGCGTTTGGAACGCGTCGCGTTCACATCTTCGCAATGCGTCACCGTTCGTAATTGTCCGGTCTCTAACGTTATTTTTGCGGGGCAATTGTCGCATACGGAATTTCTGTCGGCGGTCTGGTAACATTTCTTACCGACGAGCGGCATCAAGTCTGAGTAAGTTTTTTCAAACGCGGGATTGCAACGGAGAACAGTGTAGTCGGTGTCGATGATAAAAATCATATCGTCGAGACTGGCAAACACGTCAGCGATAAGCGACTCGTGCGACTTCACCTCACGTTCCGCCGCCAAAAGTTCGGTAACATCGTTACTGATGCCGATGGTACCGAGAATGTTGCCGCTGGAATCGGTGAAAGGAGAAATTTTAAGTTCGTAAGTAGAACCGTCCGCCTCCAAACGGCAAACAACAGTTTCACCTGCCAAAGCCCGATGATAAAGTTCTATTTGTTCGGGATGTTCGGCAAAAACAACATCAACAGAAGCCCCGATACTAAGCGAATCTAATGCCGACAAAAGCCCGCAACCTTCCTTGCAAAAGCCAACAATAAAACCGTTACAATCAATAGCAAGAAACGTCAAACCCGCCTTCTGTGCCAATGCAAGCAGCACAGAATTACTATTATCAATCTGACTGGAGGATTCGGGGGAAACTGAAGGTATCATGACAAGTATTCTAACCTATTTTTCGGAATTTGCAATGACCGCCTATAAGAAAAACGAAATCTACCGCGTTCCCACTTTTGTACTGACACCTCTTTCATTTTTGAACCGTTGTGTGTATAATCTACACACCGTTGTTAATTCGGCAGCCGTAACTTCTATTAACCGCCATTTCGCTCCGCAAAGTCCTGATTTTACGGGGTTTATTGTTTTGAGTCGGTAGATTTTTAGAAGATGTCGTAATATATTTGTTAAGGTTGAAAATTGTAGAATCGTAGATATGTAACACTTTATTCAACCCCTTACGGGGCAAGGAGGCGGAAACCTGAATATAACGTTTTAACAATTTTCAATCGTATTCAATATACAAACCTTTACTAATACTAACCTCAAAAATAAAAATTATGCTTTGCGTATCAATAGCCACCAGTTCGCATCATCGTTTGATTGAATCACACGCGAAACTTGTTGCGGACGGTGTTAAGTTTGTGGAGTTGCGGCTGGATTTTTTGCGTAAAAATCCTGAATTGAGCCGAATTATACCGGTTCGTCCGTCGGCTGCGATTGCTACCTGCCGGCGGCGGCAGGATGGCGGTCAGTGGCGTGAGACGGAAGAAATGCGGTTGACAACGTTGCGGGCGGCGATCGCGGCAGGAATCGAGTATGTTGACCTCGAAGAAGATGTTGCCGCGTCGATTCCGCGTTACGGTAAAACACGCCGTGTAATCAGTCACCACGACATGCACGGTTTTCCCGACGACCTCGAAGCACTTTACCAGCGAATGATGAAGTGCGACCCCGATTTTGTCAAAATCGCCGTTATGCCGAAAACTGTTGACCAGTTGTTCGACTTCCTACAATTCGTCCGCGAGAAAAACCGGCAGGCAAAAGCAGGTACCGCCGGATTCGCGCGAACAATCGGAATCGGGATGGGTGAACTGGGGCAACTATCGCGGATTCTCGCGAAACGCTTCGAGATGCCTTACACTTACGCGACATTTTCGCATAGCCGAATCATCGCGCCCGGTATGCTCGACTACAAAGAACTCAGTGACGACTACCGTTACGACAAGTTGCCAGCCGACGCAAACGTGTATGGCGTTGTTGGTTTTCCGGTCGGACATAGTTTGAGTCCGGCGATTCACAACGGTTCGTTTGTCGCTGCCGGAATAAACAGTGTTTATTTACCGTTCGCGATTCCGCCGGAAGAACTTCACCGGTTCGTAGAGCGCGCGGGCGAAATTGGTGTTAAGGGGTTGTCGATTACGATTCCGCACAAAGTTTCGGTGATAGAGAAACTGACGCAGGAAGACAAGGCGGTTGAGGCAATCGGCGCGTGTAACACAGTCGTATTCAAGGACGACGGACAAATTATTGGTTACAATACGGATTACGTCGCGGCTGTTTTGAGTATCGAAATCGCGGCAGGCGGAAAGGGACACGAAACGCCGAGCGTGTTGCAGGACAAAACGGCGTTGGTGCTTGGTTCGGGCGGTGCGGGCAAGGCGATTGCATACGGTTTGAAGAAACGCGGCGTTGACGTAACGGTGACAGACGGCAATTTCGCACGCGCGAAAGAGCTATCCGCGCAACTTGGGTGCGAATGTTGCGGCTGGAACGAGCGTGCGGAGCATAAGATTGACATACTGGTAAACTGTACGCCGCTGGGTATGTTCCCGAATGTTGACGGAACGCCTGCCGAAGATTCGATGTTCCACGCGGGAATGGTGGTTTTCGATTCGGTCTATAACCCGGAGCGGACGATGTTCCTGAGTCAGGCGGAGACGCGCGGCTGTAAGACGGTGAGCGGTGTAGAAATGTTCGTAGGACAAGCGTGCTTACAGTTCAAACTGTTCACGGGAGAGAAAGCGTCCGCAAAGTTGATGAGGGACATAGTTAAGCAGGCAATATCCGCGATAAAATAGTAAAATAGCGTACTAACGTGGAGAAAATGTCTCTACACTGCCGCGACAAAACCGCCATCTTGTTAAATATCACGTTTTGCGGTAGAATGTCGTCCTGCACGGTGGCTTGCTTATTTTGTAAGTCTATTTAGTCAATGTGTGTTTTACTATTTTAACAATTACATACGTTTTATTTCGTATTTATACCAATGCGACACCACATACTCACAATTATCGTTCTCGTTCTTTGTTCGCCGCTTGCGTTTTCGCAGCCGCCTCTTATTATGCCGGATAATCCGAAAATTACGCAGGGGATTACCGCTGCTATTGCTGGTAACGATGACGAGGCAACGCGGTTGTTTCGGGAAGCAGTTGCGGAAGAGCCGGATATTGCGCCGCCGGGTCTTGATGTTGCCGGAAGGTTGGCTAATAGTTCTGACGACAGCCGTGCCGAAAAAGTTATGTACTGGATTGAGAAAACCGCAGAAGATTTTCCAAATGACCCGGAAGCGTTTTTGTTGTTAGCGGAACTAGCAATCGACGAACAACGTTACGTCGAAGCCGGTTTACTTGTCAAACACGCCGAGCCGCTAGTCGCAGCGATGCCGGACAAGTCGTTGCGAAAAATTCCGCTCACGGGACGTTCGATGTTGATTTATGTTTCGATGGCAGAAAACAGAAATCGGTGGGCTGAAGCAGTTGAATTGTTGCAAAAGATGATTGTGAAATGGTCTGACCGAACCGAGTTGGTTTTCCGTCTCGGACGTGACCAGTTCAAGAGCGGTAAACGTGACGACGGAATCGCAACAATAAAAAAATGGGCAGAGCAAACGAAAGGACAACCGAATGAGCAATCGGTCACGTTAATCATTTTCGGACTTTATGAAAACGAAGGTTTGCACGACGATGCGTGGAGTTATCTCGAACAGGCGATTAAAACTGAACCGGAAAATGTTCGTCTGCAAGTGCAAGCATCGCAGATAAAGTTGCGTCAGGGTGAACTTGACACCGCGAAAAAGTTTTTGGAAACGGCAATAAAACTCGCACCGACGAACCCGTTCGTGGAACGTCAGCAAGCGGTGATTGCACTTTATGACAAAGATTTCGCGAAGGCGGAGAAGTTGTTTGAAATGCTGTTGATTGAGTATCCGGCAGACCGCACGATTCGGTCAGGACTCGCGTTAGCACTTTGTTCACAGGATAACAGTATCAAACTCAAACGTGCCGTTCAACTGGTAAACGAATCGTATCGTAACAATCCCGACGACATAGAAACAGCCGAGTCAGTAGCGTTGGTGTCGATATGGCAAGGTAACACTGAGTTCGCGGAACAGATTCTAACGGAACGATTCGACAGGGGCGAGATGAGTCCGGTAGGTGCGTACTATATTGCGTTAGTTTACAACCGAAGTAAAAGAAAAGAAGAAGCCAAGATATTTTTAGAAGCATCGTTAAGCGGGACAAATTTTCCACAACGTGCGGACGCGGAGAAGTTGAAAGAAGAATTGGATAAGGATTAGAGGATGGCATTGGAAACGAGTGCATCCCCGCGATTGGGTTAGCACGTTTTATATTTTCGTAGAGACGCAATGTTGTTGGTATCACACGGACGCGGGTGTGTAAACTTTAGTGGGGGATTTTGTTTTCAACTAAATGGCACAAAAAATGCTGTGTCCGAGTAACATAACAAAATAATGCCCTAAATCCTTGTTAAGTCACCGTAAAACAATA
>JAITST010000238.1 GCA_031287585.1 Planctomycetaceae bacterium
GGCGAGACGTTTGAGAAAACCATTGAGTTGGTAAAGTTTGTCGGTATTGGTTTCGGCGACGATAAAGTTCGGTTGCATCGTAATTATCATTGAAAAATAAGGTTGATAAAATTAAAAACGACTTTCATTATAGCAAGTAGTCAAAATTGAAACAAGTTATTAGAGGTGCCCATAGGTTATCCTACGCAAAAACCGGAAGCACTACTGGATAGAATCGTAAAAATGGCAAGTGATGAAGGTGACGTAGTACTTGACCCGTTTCTTGGCGGTGGGACAACAGCAATCGTTGCCGATAGATTGGGACGTAAATGGATAGGTATTGACCAATCTGTACAAGCCGTTAAGGTTACCGACCTTCGGTTACAAAAAACACAAACATTATTTAGCAGTCCCTATACTGTTCAACTGTATAAGTACGATTACGATAAACTCCGTAATGACGACCCGTTTGATTTCCAAACTTGGATTGTTCAACAGTATGGCGGAGTTCCAAATACTAAGAAAACCGGTGATTTCGGAATTGACGGTAAAACACAAAACGGTACGCCGATTCAGGCAAAACGGAGCGAAGATATAGGACGAAACGTCATTGATAATTTTTTGTCGGCGGCGAAAAGGTATGACTGTGAACTTTTCAATAAGAACAAGAAGGCAAAGAAGCCAGTTGGTATTATCATTGCTTTCTCTTTTGGAAAAGGGGCGGTTCAAGAGGTTGCACGTCTCAAAAACCATGAGGATATTATCCTAAAACTTGTAACCGTTGAAGAAGTTGTACCGTTTGCGATGAAGCCGACTATTACCGTCAGTGTCAAAGAAATTTCGCGAAGCGAAAAAGAGCGGGAGATTGAATTTTCAGCATCCGCAAACAGCGATGCTGGAATCGAGTTTTACTCGTGGGATTTTTCGTATAATGGGAAGGCGTTTAAGCCGGTTGTTCTTCGCGATACTGGCGGACGGCAGCGATATAAATTCAAGCCCGGTACACATCATATCGCTGTTAAAGCGATAGACAACGAAGGACTTGAAGGACTGGAATCTTTTACTCTGACAGTCAACGGACATATCAAACGTACAAAATAAACTTATTGCATCCGTCGCGTGTTTGTTATTGCTACGCTACTTTATCCACCAAATTGCCGCCGTTGTTTGGATTCGTTTTTTGTTTATCTTTGTTGTAGGTTGGTGATTTTTTGCCTTTGTTTTTTATTAGTTCTATCAGTTGGTTTAGGTGGATTACTGAACGTTGAGTTATTACCCAGTTTGTTAGTGATTGGTATTGGATTAATCTTGAATTGTGTTTTGACTTTTTTACACGGTCAGTTAGCCCCGCGTTTTGGGGTAAAACTTTGCAGAGACTTTCTATTGAATCAGACGGCAGTTTGTTTTTTGCGGCTTCCTCAAGCAGTGTTTCACGTCGTTTCAGGCATACTTCCAGCCGTTCTACCGATGCCTTTTCTTCTTCGGTGACGGTTTGAATTTCTTTGACGTTTGCGTTTGCTAACGACTTTTGTTTACGCTGCAAAACGCTCATCGCGTTTTCCTGCGCTGATTCCAGTTCGTTGAAGAACATCGTCAGTTCTACCTGCCAGTTTATGTTTGTCATACTTCCGCCTTTCCCATTATGCGTTGCATTTGATTGAACATTGCGTCACTTATGTTGTTACTGGACGCATTCGACATTTTCTCTACGTATATTTGGTCTAACTGTGATTGGAACAGTTCTTCACCGCGTCCGCCGCCGAAGTACGGGTCTGGTTCTTGCGATTCACGGAATTGTTTCATCATTGTTCCGTATAAAACTTCACCAACCAATTTGTGCATTACGTCGCGAAACTCTTTGTCTTCTTCTGTCAGTTCACGTTTCGGTTTTGGAGTTTCTTCGTTACGTGTTATCGGTGCTTTGCCTGTCAGTTCGAGCGTGTCGGTCATATCAAACTTTTTCGCTTGGGCTACGACCGGCGGCAACGATGGCAGACTTGTATTGCGTTTGGTTGACGCGGGTGTCAATGACGATAACGATGATATTGATGATATGTCCATTTTAGTCGTGAGGTTAGCGGCTGCGGTTTTTGGAGACGCGAAATATCACGTCTCTGCGTTGTTAATTACTGATAAATTACCTCTGCCTGTATTGCTCCTTGCTGATGCAGATTTTTTATGATTGCGATTATGTCTTTCGTTGGTACTTTCATTGCGTTTAGTGATTCTGTCAACGCTCTTAATTTTATGTTTGGTACTACCGGCTCAACTCTCAAACCCGCCGGGTCAACCGCTACTGTTCTTTGCGGCGGTGCCGGCGGCGGTTGTTGAACGTCTATCGTGATGTTCGCGTGTGAGACGAAGCATGCGGCAATGTCAACGTCTTCGCCGCCGGATATTATTCCCTCGCGTTCGTGAATTACTATTCTCGGCAGGATTTGGAATTGCGTACTTGGCAGCAGTTCGATTCCCAGAATCTCGGCAATGTACGGGACTGGATTACCTAGACAATGTTTCGGGATTCTTACAACAATGTTTTGCGCATTGTATGCTCTCGCAACCCAGTTATCGTCAGACGATACACGGTTGCCGGTTGACGATTCAACACCTTGTTGTGACGCTAAATCGTTGTCGTTGATTGATTGCGCAACTACCGCCGCGCGTGCCATACTCGCGTAGTTCTTTGTCATTACCAACGTGAAACAGTTGTCTTTGATGTACGGATGAATGTAGTCGGCAGTTAAACGGCATCCGCCTTTGATTGTGCCGCCTGTTTTGATACGGTCGTTGTCGATAGTGATTTTTCCCCACGCCATTCCCAGCGGCTTCGCCAGTTCCGGCTTTTCCGGTACCGGTGCCATCAGTATCGAAACTTCAAGTACGCCGCCTTCTAAACTTGCGGCAGAGTTCATCGCTGTCACTGTCAGGTCTAACATTTGTCCGTCACGTCCGCCCGTTGCGGGAATTGTCGCTTGTAACGCCACGAACGCCATATTACGTGACGTGCCAACTTCACGAATAGAGTTTGCGGCGTTACGGTCGCGGACTGTCGTGTCCGGTTTCACTTCGGGATAACCGCGATGTGTCAACTCTTTCACCATCGAACGCGCAAGTATTCCGAACTCGCTCGGACGGTCGCCCGTACCTGCCAAACCGGTTACGATGCCGAAGCCGGAAATTACGGTCGGCTCTTGCCCTTTGATTTCACATACCTGACCGATTCGCTGAACCGCGAATGTGTTTACTGTCAAGACGAATAGGATTGCGATTGTTATGATGACTCTCATTGGATTGACGTGTGTTAGGTGTTCGTGGGTTAATTTAATTGTTCTCTCATTAAAACTAAAACGGTGACCAGTGTTCTATTAGCCGAATGCCCCAAGGTCTTCTTCCTGTGTCATAGACTTGACCTTCCGGAACTTCGTAGATGTCGGAATCGGCTAGGTCAGTGCTGTTTACTGTGTCGTTGGGACCGATGTCGCTTCGTGCTATTGTACCGCTCACGTATAGTATTGACATCTCTTCACCAATTTGACGGCGTTTTGTTCCTTCCAATTCCATCGAACCATTCGGATGTACCGTTTTAATTCTGCATTTTACCGTTGTCTTGAACCGTTCGTTACGTATCATTGAACCGTTGTTTTGGTACTTCATATTTATCTCGGCACCAACCTCAGGCAAATCGGATTTGTCCATCTTACCCGGTAGATTGAACAGTCCGTTCAGTTTGAACATACTCGTCAATCCGCCCGATGCCTGAATCGACTTCTTACGTTGATTGTTCAAACGATTCGAGTAATCCTGTTCTTCCAACACGAGAACTTTTATGTAATCGTTCACCGCGTAAGTCTTCGCACGCGGCTCCGGCTGGTATGTCAACGATACACTTGGCAACGTTACAACGTAACCGGAATCCGGTTCGCGGACTGTTGTATCGCCAACCAGTTTACCGCTTTGGGCAAACGATGTTGTCGCGATTGTTAGCAGGATTAGGGGCGTGATGATGTGTCTCATAAGTTTTTAGTTGTTAGTTTTAGTTTTTGGTATTAGACTTCATCTGTCTATCTCACTATCGTTGATGTTGCGTTTACTGTTACTCTGCCGAAGCCGTCAACTATTGCCTGAAACGTTGCCTTCTCTTTGTCGAGACGTTCAATTAGTATCAGGTCGCCCATTGCGCCGCTCTCCTTCGCCTTGCCCGCAGTCTTAATAACAATGCCGGGCGACGTTGCGTGAACGATTACATTTTCGCCTTTGCGTACCATAATCGCCGACTGTAACATACTCGATGAAACAATCGACTTTGCGCGTATCGGCTTCGACGCTGCTTTACCCGCCACAAGTGACGCATCGGTGAAATACTCGCTCGCTGGCAAGTCGCTTGTATCGCACGGCATTGTTGTCAGGTCGGCGTTTGTTATCACTTCACCCTTCGCGATGTTTCGGCGAACGATTACCGCGTCCGCCGCTAACGAAACTTGTGCCGACACTTTGATAACGACGTTACTTTTGGTGTCGCTGTCGATTCCGCTCATCTCAATTTCAAATTCCTGCGTTCCGACGATTGGATTACGTCCTCCGTAAATGTTTACGATTTCACCGCTTGTCGCCAGCGTTCGGATTTGTACTTGTGATAGTTTGACGTTGATTATCCAGTTGTAAATAGTTGGCGTTTCGAGATTACGATTAACGCAATTATTCAAGTACGTTTTCAAAGCGTCAACGAGTTCCGTTTCGAGTTGACGTTCTTCACGGTTTGAAATTGAACGATTGCGTATGGCGTTTGTTTTGTTTGTTGTTACTGTTGGCTGCTGTGCTGAAACTTGTTGTATTGAACTTTGCCACCCGGAACTTTGTTGTCTGACTGAATCGTTGTTCACCGCTGATTTTCTCGCGACAACAACTTCGTCTGGACCATCGATGATGTGACGTGTACCGCGAACACCTAAGTCGTTGAGTATGTCACGAAGTTGAACGAGTTTTACGTGGCGTT
>JAITST010000271.1 GCA_031287585.1 Planctomycetaceae bacterium
TCAGTCACGCTAACACGTCTCCGCATCGACGAAGAATACAAATCACAATTACTCGATTACCTCAACCCGTCAACAGCCGTCCTGCTCGTCGAACCGGAGGAAATCGACAAAGCCGGACGCGAATACCGCGAACGTTCTGACTACCTCGACCGCCTGCTCGCGTCGTCCGACGTACTCCGCCGCGTTATGCAGCAACCGCTCTGCACGCTCTCAACGCTCATTCGCAATCCGGCGGAATTGAATGTTTCGTTGCGTATCGGGTCTGTCGAACGTATCGCCGGAACGTTGCCGACCGTTCGCGCCGAGATAGAAAAGTTGACAAGCGAAACGTTGTTCATAGTTTGTCCAACCGATTCCGAACGTTCACGTCTAACCGAACTTTTCGCCGACACAACACCCGCGAACGATAACCGTTTGCATTGCGTAGTCGGTCAACTCTCCGCCGGATTCGCGATTGACGGAACAATGCTCATCGGTTCGGCGCAGTTGTTAGCACGTCATGAAATCAGGCGTACTCCGCGAAAACATCTCGGTCAGGTCATCGACTCGTTCCTCGAACTTAACGCTGGTGATTACGTCGTTCATCTATCGCACGGCATCGCGTGTTATCGCGGATTGGAGATGCTCAAAAAAGGTCAACAGGAAGAAGAACATCTTCATCTCCAATTCGCCGACAGCGTTTCACTTTACATACCGACATCGAAAATCGGACTCGTGCAAAAGTATGTCGGTTCGTCAAAGACGAAACCGAAACTTGCGAAGATTGGCGGCAAACTTTGGGTGCGTCAGAAGAAGGCAGTGCAGGAAGCGGTGTTTGACTTGGCGGCGGAGATGCTCGACTTGCAAGCCGCCCGCAGTACGTTGCCCGGCATCGCGTTTCCGCCCGACAGCGATTGGCAGGAATCGTTCGACGCGGCATTTCCGTATCAGGAAACGCCCGACCAACTGCTCGCTATCGAAGCAATCAAGAACGATATGATGAAGCCGCAACCGATGGATAGGTTGTTGTGCGGCGATGTCGGATTCGGTAAAACGGAAGTCGCGTTACGTGCTGTTTTCAAAGCGGTTGACGCTGGTTATCAAGTTGCGATTCTCGTTCCGACGACGGTTTTAGCACAACAGCATTTTCGTACAATCAGCGAACGAATGAACGAGTTCCCGTTCACTGTCGCGGCAATGACACGTTTTCAGAGTAAACGTGAACAAGCGGAAACACGCGAGAAACTTGAGTTCGGCGGCGTTGACATCGTTGTCGGTACGCACGGTCTCGCGTCGGAAAACATACACTTTCACAATCTCGGTTTGGTTATCATTGACGAGGAACAACGTTTTGGTGTCGAACATAAGGAACGGCTGAAAACGTTGCGTAAGATGGTTGACGTTCTAACGATGACCGCGACACCGATTCCGCGAACGTTACACTTTTCGCTGCTCGGTATTCGTGACATTTCAAATCTCGAAACGCCGCCGCCTGACCGAATGCCTGTCGAAACGAAGTTGGTACGTTTTCAGCAGGAACTGATTCGGTCGGCGATTCTGCGTGAAATCAATCGCGGCGGACAAGTTTTTTTCGTTCACAACAAGGTCAGTGACATCGAATCGGTAGCGGCGAAAATTCAGCGTATCGTTCCCGAAGCAAGTGTCGCAATCGGTCACGCGCAAATGCCGGACGAGGCACTCGAACAAGTGATGATTGACTTCATTGACCGCAAGTTCGACGTGTTCGTTTCGACAACGATAGTCGAAAGCGGACTGGACATACCGAACGCGAACACGATTTTCATCGACGCTGCCGACCACTTCGGTCTCGCCGAACTTCACCAACTTCGCGGACGTGTCGGACGTTACAAACATCAGGCGTACTGTTATTTGTTACTCGACGCGAATCAGTCACTAAACGAAAACGCGGGGAAAAGGTTGCGTGCGATTGAGGAGTTTTCGCATCTCGGGGCTGGTTTCAATATCGCGATGCGAGACCTTGAAATACGCGGCGCGGGCAACATTCTCGGTACGCAGCAGAGCGGACATATCGCGGCGGTTGGTTATGAGTTATACTGTTCGTTTTTGGAAGCGGCGGTACGTGTTCTGAAACAGATGCCGCAGAAGACGGTGGTAGAGGTAGAGGTGGAATTGCCGGGAAGTGCGTACATACCGAAGTCATATATCACGGTTCAAAAACAAAAGATAGACTTGTACCGGCGGTTGTCGAGAGTGACAACGTTAGATGACGTTAAGGATTTGGAAAATGAAATGACAGACCGTTTCGGTAAACCGCCGCACGTCACGCAGCGTCTATTAAAACTGGCGGCGATAAGAGTGAAAGCACATCTCTGGCGTGTGAGATTTATTCACGTAGAAAAGGGAATGATGGGCGACCCGAACGTTTCACTTGATAGCGGCTACGTAGTTATGGAGTTCGTATCGCACGACTTGATGAGCAAACTGAAACGGGCGTTGTACCCAATTCCGTTAAGAATAACAAACGATATGAAAGCGTACTGCCCGTTTCCAAAAGAAATAGGAAGTGTAAGCGGAAAGCAAGACGAAATACTAAAATTCGTTGACGACATACTATCACCAATACCAAGATAATGATAAACAAATTTTTCAATCTGCCAATAAAAACGCGGCTGGGAATAGTAGCGGGAATACTGTTGCTGGGAGCGGTAATAACATACACGGCATCAAGTTTCAATGTCCCGCACGCGAAACCGGTGGCGGTATTCCTGCGTCTTGGAATGACGCTGGGGGCAATCTGGTTAGCATGGGATCACTTGGTATCAATACCGAAAACATTCTGGGTAATGATACCGATAGTGCTGATAGTAGCGGCGTTTAGACCATATTATTTGTTCGTTGCTATTCCGGCAATGTTTTTGATAATGTTGTTGTTTCCGAAGAGGAAAAAACGGTAGTAAAACGCAGATCTGCACGACGTTCACCCTTTCAACACCCCTCGTGCGGTTTTTTGCCGCTGCATTGCAATTCTATCCGTCATATTATACAATCTTACCGTTTACGTGGTTTGTTGTGTTTTTACCAAAATCGTTTCACCGCTTTTTTTACCGGATTATGATATCTTCACCTGTTATTGTTACGTTCACCTTTTTCCTTGTCTTACTTTGCATTGCGGCTTGGGGGTTGCGGAATACCGATAATGTCGGCGATTTTTTTCTTGGCGGACAGAAACTTGGGGCTTGGATTCTTGCCGTTTCTTATGGTGCGACCTATTTTAGTGCTGTTATTTTTGTCGGATTCGCCGGACAATTTGGTTGGAAATTTGGTTTGCACGCTCTTTGGGTTGGAATTGGAAACGCTATTATCGGCGGCGGGTTGGCTTGGCTTGTTTTGGGAAAACGGACTCGGCGGATGACCCGTAATCTTGGTGCGATGACTATGCCGGAATTTTTCGCGGCTCGTTACGGGAGCAACGGTATGAAAGTTATTTCGGCTCTGATTATCTTCACATTCCTCTTGCCATATACCGCGTCGGTCTTCAAAGGGCTTGCTTACTTGTTTGAAATTACGTTTGGCAGTTCGGTTACGTTCGAGACAATGCTAACTGTTATTACTGTCGTTTGTTTCCTCTATGTAACGTTCGGCGGCTACAAGGCAGTTGCGCGTATCGACTTCATACAGGGCGGAGTGATGTTTGTCGGTTCGATTTTGATGACTTATATTCTCGTGTCGCATTTCGGCGGTATTGGTGAAGTGTTACGCGCTGTACCGTTGAAAATCGCGGAGCGGATGGCGACACCTGAAAACGATAGTTTACGGATTGCCGCCGCACCATGGTACTTGTTGCCGGCGGTTGTTTTTATGACATCGTTCGGTGTTTGGGGTTTGCCGCAGATGATTCATAAATTTTACGCGATTAGCGATGAGAGCGAGATTTGGCGAGGCGCGGTGATAACGACGGTATTCGCACTGGTAATCGGCGGAGCGGCGTACATAACTGGTGCGATGACGCATTTGATGCCTGTTTCGGATACCTTTCCGCCGCTGAAAAACGGTGCGGTCGATTTCGACAAACTCATTCCCGACCTCATCAACTCGAAGTTGCCGCAGTTGTTGATGTCGTTGATTTTACTGCTGGTTTTGTCCGCGTCAATGTCAACGTTGAGTTCGCTGGTACTGGTGTCAGCGTCGGCGGTGACGATTGATTTATACAAGGGTTACGTTAATCCGAATACGAGTAAGCGGAATGAACTTTGGCTGATGCGGACGCTATGCGGGTTGTTTATTGTGTTCGCGTATGTAATCGCATTGAAACAACCGAGTTGGATTGTTACGCTGATGTCGTTGTCGTGGGGGTCGGTCGCGGGAGCGTTTTTGGCACCGTATATCTACGGGCTATACTGGCGGCGGACAACGAAGCCCGCGGCATACGCCGGAATAATAACTGGCTTGCTGATTTCAAACGGTACGTATTTATACGTATTATACGGTGTTAGCCCAAACCTCGCACAAATGCTCTCGCCAGTGATTGCAAGCGCGGCGATGATTGTACCGTTTGTGGTAGTACCGGTTGTGAGTTTGTTTACGAAACCGCCGAAGGAAGAGATTTTGAATTTAGCATTTGGAAAGTCATCCGCCAGTTAATACCGACGGCGGGCTGCAATGAATTACAATAAACTTGGAGAACCAAACAATGAATGTTCCAAACATCCTTACATCGCTTCGCGTTGTCTTTGCGATACTGTTATTTATTATTTATCCATTACATTGGTACATTGCGTGTACAGTGATGTTTATTCTCGCGGCTGTTACTGATTTTTTGGATGGCTGGTGGGCTAGAAAGTTTCAGCAGATTACTGTTTTCGGACGTATTATGGACCCGTTTGCTGATAAGTTACTGATATGTGGAGCGTTCATTTATCTTGCCGCTACGCCGGAGTTGACAACGGTTCCCGAAACTATGAGTTATTTGCCGTCGTTCGTTATGCTTGCACCTTGGATGGCTATTGTTATTATCGGGCGTGAGTTGTTTATAACGTCGCTGCGGGCGGCGGTTGAACGGTCGGGCGGCGACTTTTCCGCTATATGGATTGGAAAATGGAAGATGGGGGTGCAGTGTGTCGCGGTGCCGACTTGTATGCTGTGGCTGGCGTTTCCGCAACAGATTTGGATTTTTTGGGTGATGATTGTTTTTGTGTGGGGAACAGTCGGGATTACAGCGTATTCGGTAGTAGATTATGTGGTGAAGTTTATCAGAATTTCGTCTCGCGGCTAACAATGTTCATCTTTTTATTGGATACCAAACAATGACTAAAAAAATATCTTTCTTTATCGTACTTGTCTTTCTTACGCAAAATCTTTTCGCGTATGAACCGCAGCCCCTTGTTCCGCCTATCAAGATTGCTTACTTTGTTCCGTCTGATATGTCACCTGTTGCTGACCGTCAGGAACGCTTGGGACGTGTGATGACTTACGTACAAAATTTTTATCTTGATGGTATGCGAAAAAACGGTTACGGTAATATGACGTTCGCCCTTGAATGGGAAGATTCGTCCGACAAACTTGTACTCTATACTGTCAACGGAAAACGGAAACAGTCCGAGTACAAACGCGAAGATTCCGGTCAGATTCGTGACGAAGTTTATACGGTATTACGTGAGAAATACGGTTTCGACCCGAACAATGAAGTCGTTGTCATCTTCCAACAGTTACTCAAATGGGAAGACGGCAAGGCGACCGAACTCGGTCCGTATGTCGGCGGCGGTACTCATCTCGCCGGAACCGCGTGGCTCTACGAAGACCAACTTCTCGACTCCAACCTCCTCGCAAGCAAAGACGCGGGCGGTTACTATCATCGCCCCGTTTCGCTCGGCGTGTTCAATACGGAGTACATCGGCGGTCTCGCTCACGAGTTGGGACACGCTCTCAGTTTACCGCACGAATGTCAACTCGATACGGAAGAGGCGAAGTGGGGCAAGTCGCTGATGGGATGGGGCAATCACACGTTAGGTCAGGAAAAACGCGGCGAAGGACGCGGCGCGTTCCTCTCGGCAGCGTCGGCATTACGGCTCTCACGTGTCCGCGCGTTTGCGGGCAAGTTGCCAAACGCGAATGTTAGAACGAGCTGGGAAATCAAGGAGTTAAATGCGGTAGAAAACAACGACAGTAAAAGTTACACGTTGACTGGCCGCGTAACGCCGTCACAAAAACTTGTTGGTATCATCGTGTACAACGACAACGAAAAAATCAACGCGGACTACGACGCGAAAACGTGGGTAGCAAAAGTTGACGACGATGGGCGGTTCAGGTTTGAAATCAATGAATTGGAAAACGTGCCGTATCAAATGCGGCTTGTCGGCGTTCACGAAAACGGCGCAACGAGCAAAGTCGAAATCAACTACGAAGTGAAGGACGGTAAGGCGGATTTGTCGCCGTTCAACGCGGTAATTCCGATGAAACGGTTGCTGGACAGTTTCCAAAAACGCGACATCGCGGACATCGAAGCGATTATTAGCGAGTATGAAACGAACAACGAAGTACAAGCGAAAGCGAAGCACGCAATCGCGTTACTTGGTAAGGAAACGTTAATCGAAGTTGCAACGTTGCCGACGGAAACGAAAACGGCAGACATAACGCGGGCAAAATTCGACGAAGCCAAAACCGGCTGGGGAGTAATCAGACGCGGGCAAGTACCGGAAGACGTGTTCATAACAGTCGGTAAGAAGTTTTACGAATCAGGACTCTACGCCCACGCGCCGTCTGTCTATAAACTAAACCTTGACGGCAAATGGAAAAATTTTGAGTTCGGCTACGGCGTACAAAACGGACGCTGGGGAAAAGTCCGTTTCATATTACGCGGTGACGGCAAAGAATTATTCCGCAGCGAACCGGTAACAGAGCAAGCCGAAGGCGAACGTGTGAAAACGATATCGGTTGAAAATGTGAAAACGTTAGAGTTGATAGTAGAATCAGCAACCGAAGGCATAAGCGGAGCGTGGGGGATATGGACGGTGCCGGTGTTATCGCGATGAGAGAACCGTTATCATGTCGCACACGGTTGAAATTTGTAGAGAAGTTATTTAACGTTACAACATCCTTGCCCCGTAGGGGCTAAATCTTGATAACCCCGTGTGGCAGCACGGGGTAGGCATCGCAAAAAACAGCCCCCCGCAAGGAGAGCAACAGAATACATCACTGAATCGAATACTTTGTTCAACCCCTTACGGGGTTGAGTTTGCGATAGTCTTACCCCGTGCTATCGCACGGGGTTATCAAGATTTTACCCCTTACGGGGTAGGGATTTGTAGTAACGTTTAATGATATGTTTTCCGTTAACAATAATCCATACCAACATTTTACGGATGTATAAAAAGAACAATTGATATTACTATGAAACACTATTTATCATTTACGCTTGCAACATTGTTTGCGTTATACGCCGTTACGCTCTGCGCACAGCAGCCCTCACCGGTTATGCTGACTGTCTGGGGTAAGGAGTTGCTTGAGAAGCAGCATCTTGTGCCGCATCAGGAGCATCCGCGTCCGCTCTTGCGCCGCGAACGATGGAAGACGCTCAACGGTGAATGGTTTTTGTCTGTGCCGGGCGATAATACTACGCGAAATGTCCGCGTGCCGTTTCCGGTGGAGTCGGTTTTGTCTGGTGTCGTGAAGCCGTTGCGTGAGATGAATTACCGTCATTTGTTTGCGATTCCCGACGATTGGAACGGCGGTTTGCGAATCCTGTTACACTTCGACGCGGTTGACTATGAGACGACTGTGTTTGTGAACGGTAAGAAAGTTGGCGAACATAACGGCGGTTATTCGCCGTTCACGTTTGACATAACCGACGTGTTAAAACCGAAAGAAACACCGGCTGGCAAGCCAGCGTGGCAGCAGATTGACGTGAAAGTTGTTGACCCGTGCGACACGGGCGAGCAGATGTGCGGCAATCAATCGGCGCAACCAACTGGTACACGTTATACCGGTGCGAGCGGGATTTGGCAGAGTGTTTGGATTGAGGCGGTTTCGCCCTCGCATATCACTGACATTGACTTTGAAGTCGCGACGGACGTGTCGAACGTTATCATCCGACCGCTTGTCACTAATCCGAAACCGAACTTGTTTATCAGTGCCGAACTGTTTCTCGCGGGTGAGAAAGTCGCGGAAACTAACGGCGGCATCGACGGAACATTACGTGTCGTGATTCCTGAATCGCAGCGTTGTATGTGGTCGCCGGAAGAACCGAACCTGTACGATGTTCACGTGCGGCTCTTCGACGGCGGAACGGTAATCGACGATTTACACAGTTACTTCGCGCCGCGAACGCTCTCGCTCAAACCGGACGCGGGCGGGCGGTTGCGGTTGCTGCTCAACGGTAAACCGTACTTTATGCAGGCGGTAATTGACCAGGGTTACTGGTCTGACGGAATCTACACGCCGCCTAGCGATGCTGCGATTGAAGCGGAAATCCGCACCATTAAGATGCTCGGATTTAACTCGGTTCGTAAACTCGCGAAAGTCGAATCGCAACGTTGGTATTTCTGGTGCGACACGATTGGGTTGTTGGTTTGGCAAGACATACCGAGTGCGGCGAACCGAACCGCCGCGTCGCGTGAACGTTTCGCGAGCGAACTTGTCGAGATTGTCAAGTCGCGGCGGCATCATCCGTCGATTGCTGTCTGGACACTGTTCAACGAAGGACGCGGTCAACACCAGACGGAACGATATGACCAACTCGTTCGCGGTATCGACTCGACACTGCTAATTGACGCGGCAAGTGGTTGGAATGATACGGCAACGGGTGATTTTCAGGATACGCATAAGTTTCCGGGACCGGATATGCCGGACGAACCCGACCGAAAACGCGCGTCGCTGTTGGGTTCGTTTGGCGGGATAACGTTAGTAGTGAAGGGGAGTACGTGGACGCAGGATGTTTGGGGACACAGTCACGCGGCAAACTCGGAAGTTTTGCTGCAAGAATACCAACGTATGTACAACGCCCTGATTCCGCTAATCAAACGCGGAATGGTAGGAGCGGCGGTTCATCAGTTGGTTGACGTGGAAACGGAGTGTAACGGTCTGATAACGTATGACAGAAAAAATCTGAAAGTACCGCCGGAGAAAATAAAAGAGATAAACGAAGCAGTAATACGTGCGGCAACGCAATAGGTGAAATGTATGATTCACCACGAAGAGTTCTATCGAACAATAAACTTTACCACAAAGGAGTTTGACTATGGCTTACCGTTTGTTAGTTGTGCTGTTGTCTATTGTTTCCATTTTTCTTTATGCGGAACGAAACGTTAATTCGGCGACTCTTTCGATAAAACACGCATTTTACGGTATTTGCCGATTGTTTTTCTCCACAGTTTTTTGGAAAGTACAAATACCTACTAATTCTGGTGAAGATACTATTTTAGTTACCCCTCTTGCTTTCTGTTTTATTTGATGTTATAATTATCTTCGGGTTTTACTTATTTTGTCTTTCACGGCAGATTTTTTTCTTTTACCTTACTATTATTTATTACTATGTTACGACCAAATTTTTCAAAGGGTGACGGGTTGGTGCCTGTTGTGGCTCAAGATGTTGTTAGCGGTGATGTTTTGATGTTAGCGTATATGAACGAGGAGGCATACGATGAGACGCTGTCCAGCGGGCGTGCCGTTTATTTTAGCCGCAGCCGAAATAAGTTGTGGCGGAAGGGCGAGGAGAGCGGGAATGTTCAGAAGGTTCACAATATATTTGTTGATTGTGACCTTGATACCATCCTCATTAAAGTTGAACAAATTGGCGGAGCGGCTTGTCACGAAGGTTACAAGAGTTGTTTCTTTCGCGAAATTACTGGCGGCAGCGAACGGATTATCGGCGAGCGTGTGTTTGACCCGAAAGAGGTCTATAAGAAGTAGGAGTTATTTTAGATTTCGTTTATCAACTTAAATCACAAATCTGAAATTAAAAAATTCCAACAATGTAACTACGTCAGGTATATGATTAGAAAAGATGGTATTCCTGTTTCCGGCGGTATCGCTATTTGCGAGGCGTTTGTGCTGGAAATGGAAGGGTTCCGTGTTACGAAACGGGTTATCGGCGACGAAGAAGTGGCGACGGAAATAGGACGCTTTCACGCCGCTCAAGGTGCCGCACGCCGCGAGTACGAATCCAATCGCGACAACCTCTCCCGCGAACTCGGCGCGGAATTTGGTAACATCTTTCAAGCGTATATGATGCTTGCCGATGACCCGCGTCTGAATCGCGATGTCGAACGTTTCATCACTGAAAACCGTTATAACGCCGAGTATGCAGTTTCGCTCTCAATCAACGAGTACGTTAAAACGTTGCATAGACTTAACAGTAACTACATCGCGGCACGTGTTGACGACTTCCGCGAAATTGAGAAACGTTTGTTACGCCACTTGCTCGGCGGTACACGTGAACGTCTCGCTAATCTCACAAAACCTGTAATCGTTGTTGCCCCCGACCTGACACCTAGCGAGACCGCGAATCTCAAACGCGAATTTGTTTTCGGTTTCGCGACGGAACACGGTGGTAAGAGTGGTCACACGGCGATTCTCGCGTCTGGTTTGGAAATACCGGCGGTTGTCGGCGTTGGCAGTTTTTTGCAAGATGTTGTTGGCGGCGATATCGTTATAATTGACGGCGATGTTGGTACTGTCATAATCCGTCCTGACGAAGAAACGCTTGAAGCGTATCGGCGTAAGAGCGAACTTTACTCGTCGGTTCATTCACAGTTACAATCGTATCTTGTTGACAAGGAAGCAATAACGACCGATGGTTACCAGATTCAACTAAACGCAAACATCGAATTGCCGGACGAAGTGGAGATTTGCAAAAAACGCGGTGCGGACGGTATCGGGCTGTTTCGTACCGAATTTCTGTATATGACAACAGGTCTCGAAAACTTTCCGTCGGAGGAGATTCACTTCAATGAATACAAACGTGTACTCGAATGTATGTCCCCGAAACCGGTGACAATTCGCACGTTTGACTTCGGGTCTGACAAGGCGTATGGTCAGTCAACGGACGAACGGAATCCGGCACTTGGCTTGCGGAGTATTCGATTGGCGTTCAAACTGATGGACGTATTCCGCGCTCAGTTGCGGGCGGCGTTGCGAGCGAGTATTTACGGAAAGTTGCGGATTATGTTTCCGATGATAACGTCGATTTTCGAGTTGCGTCAGGTGAAGATGGTTCTGTATGACATTATGGAAGAACTAAAATACGAGGGGCAGAAAATCGCGGACGGCATTGAGATAGGGATGATGATTGAAGTACCGTCAACGTGCGTACTCATTGACCAGTTCGCGAAAGAGGTTGACTTTTTCAGTATCGGTACTAACGATTTGGTGCAATATACGTTGGCGGTTGACCGTGATAATCGCGAGGTGACGCATTTGTTTCGGTCAGAGGACCCGGCGGTATTACGGTTGCTGCAACGGGTGATAACTGTTGCCGACCAATACGGACGACCGATTTCGTTGTGCGGACAAATGAGCAGTGACCCGGTTTACACGATGTTGCTAATTGGTCTCGGACTACGCGAGTTCAGTTGTATGCCGAGTTCGTTGTTGAAAATAAAACGAGTTTGCCGTGGTGTCAGCACGAAACAGTGTGTTGACTTGCTAAACGAAGTAATGAAACTTGACCATTCAAACGACATACTGATAAAGTTGAAAAAAACATACACGGATACTTTTCTTCTGGATAGGGTGTGATGGGAAACAATATCTCTTTCGATGTCGTTTGATGTTTTGCGCGGGTGAGCAAATTTCGCCTCTATTCGATATAATTATAATTACAAAATTTTTTCTATATGTATGACTTTCAAACTTTCGTCAACCGCCGCGAGCAAGGTTCTATTAAGTGGGAAATTGCGAAGAGAGTTTATCGCGGCGATTCGGAACGGCTTGTCGCGTTGTCGATTGCTGATATGGATTTCCTGATGCCGCCAGCGATTGTTGAAGCGGTCAGGGATGCGGCTGACCGTCTTGTTTACGGTTATACAATGCCGACGCAAGCGTATTACGACGCGGTTATTTCGTGGATGTCGCGGCGGCATAGTTGGCAGATTGAACAGTCGTGGATTGCCGTGTCACCCGGTATCGTTGCGGCGATTAATTACGCGATTCTCGCGTTCACAAATCAAGGTGACGGTATCATCGTGCAGATGCCAGTTTACCGTCCGTTCCACGCATCCGTTGCCGACCACCAACGTAAGATAATCAATAATGCGTTAGTTCGTAACGGCAAACGTTATGAAATTGATTTCGATAATCTTGAATCGTGCGCCGCGTTGCCTGATACAAAAATGCTGATTCTTTGCAACCCGCATAACCCGATTGGTCGTGTGTGGACATACAGCGACTTGGAGAAAATTGCGGCGATATGCACGCGGCACAACGTTATGGTCGTGTCTGACGAAATTCATTGTGACATCGTTTTCAAACCAAATGTTCACACAAGTTACGGTCACTTGCCGCGTGAGTTACGGCAAAATTCAATCGTCTGTACGTCGCCGTCGAAGACATTCAACATGTGCGGTTTGCAAGTTTCAAACAACATAATTGAGAATAGCGGCATCCGCGAACGATTCAAGAAAACTGCTAACAACTGCGGTTTTCACGGGCTAAACTGTTTCGCTGGTGTAGCGGGTATAGCGGCTTACAATGAGTCGGAAGATTGGTTGGACGAGTTCTTGCAGGTGATTGAGGACAACCACAAAATGGTAAGTGATTTCACAACAAAACAATTACCAAAATTAGAAGTATTCCCGCTGGAAGCGACATACTTACAATGGTTAAACTTCGCTGCGTTCTCGTTCTCAACGTTTGACCGTGAACGGCTGTTACACGAAAACGGAATATTTTTTGAGAGCGGACACATATTCGGAGAAGGCGGCGAAACGTTTGAACGGCTAAATTTAGCGTACCCGAAAACAGTATTGAACGCCGTGATGAATAGGTTGGCGGAGATTATGTGAATACCCGCGTTCACAGTTGTTGTGGTGTTTTCATTTTAGTAGTATTCTTGTAGTCGTTCCACATTTTCACAATTCATTCGCGTGAACACCTCGTAACAATTACAGGAACCCGCTGGATACGGCAGTAAGTGTGCTAATTTTTGTATGTATTCCGGTAAGATACCCGAATTGTAAATGAAATGGCGTAGGGCAGGTATCCATTCAGCAAACAGATACCTACCCTATATTTTCATTTACGGTTTGAGAGTAAGGAAAGCATTTTCAACTTTTTCTATTCTACACGTTATTCTTTACCACTTCTGCCAGAACGACAACCATACCGAATTGTTTGTCATTCTTTGTGACATAAACAAATCGTAGTGAATTGACAACTGACGTGTTTTCTGAATATTCAGATTCCAGTAGTTTCCCAACCCAAACGTAACGTATGCCGCACCCGGATTGCTTCCTCTTACGTACATCGGTGACATCTTGTCGCCCGCGTGGACGAACCGCATTTTGGTTTCAGGGGCTTCGTCTCCGAATAGTTTCATTCCGATAAAACCTTGTACCCACAATGATGTCAAATCTGTTTGTGCTAACTCTATCCTACCACCACCGCGAACGTTCAACCTGCCGTAGGTGGATTGTTCGTAACGTCCCGCCAGATATTCGTCGCCGGTTTCGCTGTGTCCGCGTACTCCGCTAATCGACCAGTCAATCGCGCCAACTGGTCTCACAACTCCCCAACTCCACGTAAACGGTTTCCCCGCTTCAAGCGTTGCGATGAACGAGTTACCTTCGTAACCTTCTGCCGTAAGTTGTGCCGGAGTCGGTGAAATCAACGGGTTATCAACCGTTCGCCGCGAATTGTAATTCTGCAAACCAACACCAACATATCCCTTAACTTCAATTTGTTGCCACGTTGTCACGCCGCCGTAAACGCCGACTTGGAAATCGTTCGCTTCAACTTCGTCGCCGTCACTACGCAATTTCGGATTTGAATAACCGAAAAACACACCAACCATTGACGACGCAGACCACTTACGGTCAAGTCCAACCATTACACCGTAACGCGAAATCCGGTACCCGCGGGCGTTTCCGTCGCCAAGCATCGACATATCCGAATACGTCGCATCAGCCCAAACATTATGACGTGTTTGTCCGTAACGCGGCATATCGGTCAGATTGAACGGGTCAAGTTTAATACGGTCAACAACCGGTCGCGCAACATCCCACATCCCGATTTCCAACGCATTCGCTTTAATATCGCCAGCCATCTGATTCATCGCCGCGTGCATTTCAGCACGTGAAACCTTACGCAGTTCCTGCAACGGCAAACGATAATCGTTACGCAAATCATCATCAAGAATGAGACTGTCCAAACCGCGCGCAAGCGTGTTCTGGTTATGTGTTCCGCCGCCATACGTGAAATCTTTGCGAACCAAAACTAACGACACTTTACTGTTACCGGAATAGTAAAGTTCCGCATTGTAATCAGCAAGTCCGGCGAGCCCGTCAATGTTGTAATCTTTGAAACGTGTTGTACCGAAGTAACCAACAAATATCCCGTCATAAAGGTACTGGTTATCAACAAAGTCCAGTGAACTATTTGCCGCCGAAACATTGATAATACCGCCGGACAAATTCGCGACACCCGCCCCTGCGCCGATAATAACTCGGTCAAACGTCCTATCAGCGGCAACCTGTACGTCGAACACCGAATCAGTACCAAACACAACGTTATTTACAACGCTGATAGTACCAATATCGTCACCGCCCGGCTTCAGGTAAGCAAGACCGGCACTGTTGTCATCGCCTCCAATATACAAACCGCCAACTTCAACAACATCGCTACTGACACGAGAGCGTTCATCAACAACGCCGCCCCCGACAGTTGAAAATGTTGCACCGTTTCCGGTGACGTAAACCGATGAATTTCTGTTGCTGCCGTTGAGGTAAAGTTCGCCGCCTAATACGATTGTATTTCCGGTGTATGTGAATGTGCCGCTGCCGTTATTGCTCTTCAATTCTAATTTCGCGTTGCCGCTCTTAATCACAGAACCGCTGCCGCTGATTGCGTTTTCAACTTTACCGCTACCCGCGAGGTCAAATTGTAACGCACCGCCGCTTGCGATACTAACATCACCTTTACCGATTGACTCTACATACTTTGCCTTAACGATACCGTTATTGATTATCGTACCGCCGCTGTAATTGTTCTTGGCAGTCAGTACCAGCGTTCCGACACCCTCTTTGGTCAACGTCTTACCGTTCCATCCGTTTACGGCGTTCTCTACAACATTGTTGAGATTAACGCTGTCATTAAGTACACCAACCGACACTTCACCAAGTTGTTCGGTTATGTTGAACGTACCGTGTTTCAGTTCGTTATCCGCGTACCACGCCAAGCCGTAACTCACAACGTAATCATAACCGCTATTGGACACATCGCCATTCCATTCACTGCCGTAATGCGGTTTGATTTGTGTGGAGAGGACGACGAATGAATTAGTAGTATAAGACTCCGCGTTGTAAGCAAGTCCGCCGAACGTTAAATACTTGAATAGTTCTTTGTTTTCACCGCCGCCCGTAACGGAGGCCGTATCGAGACCATTAGTGTCCATTTTGTAAATGCCTTTATCCGCGTGAATGAGAACCAAACTGCGTAATGTGCCGTTGTTGAGTGTTGTAACATCACGAATGTTGATGTTCAACGTGGTATTCTCACCGACTAACACTCTGTCATCTGACACCAATTGCGGCGCACTGACCTGAGTTCCGTAGGCATCAAACATACTGTCTAGCGGGTCACTAATCGTAATCGAGAGCGTCGAGCCATTGAAAAACTGTGCGTCGTTAGTAACGTGAGCAGACGCTTTGTTGACAATTTCCAACGTACCGGAGTTACTGAGCGATTCTATCGTTTCGTCTTCCTTTCGTACCGCGCCAACGATAATGTTTTTCGCAATGAAATCGTTACCCGCCTCACTCGCAACCGCTAACGTTCCTTTTGTAATGAAAACGTTACCTTGCGCGTATTGATTCGTCGCGTCATTGGGTATCAAATTAACATTACCGGAAACCATAACACGCCCGATACCGGTCTTCATTATGTCGCCGACCGTGTAACCATGTCCGTCGTCAAACCCTTCAACATCGTTTGCGAAGAAAGAGGTGCTGGACGATGTCGCGAAGTTCAATTCGAGCGTTGCCGGTCCGAAGATACCGACTTTACCGCTGCCGAGTGACGCGACATTATTTATCTCAAGTATGCCGCTGATGATTTGTGTACTGTACTCGTTATCTTTTGCGGAATACGTGTTGTTTCCGCCAAGTATCAACTTGCCTTCACCAGTCTTTTTGAGAATACCGGTGCCGCTAATCGTGCCGTTGTACGCTTTCGTTGCGATAGGATTGTTCGGATTGGTCTCAATGGTTAGGACATTGTCGGTATTCGTACCATTTGCCGCGATTCCGAACTTGATAGTTGAATCCTTTGAACCGTCCAGCGATTTGAGAACTTGGTCTGTGTTGGCAAGGTCAAGAACCGACGAACCCAGCAAACGTAAAACCGAACTCGATTCCAACGTTTCGCCTTTGTTGTCAGTCAACCGTAACGTCCCGCTATTGACAATTGTTTCACCAGTGTACTGCTGTTGCTCAGCGAGTACCACCGTACCCGTGCTTACCTTTGAACCCGCAAGACCGATTGTCAAGTTGCCGCCGCCAGTGATTGCTTGCTCGATAGTCAACTGGTGACCTGTCCTGACATCAAGCGTACCGCCGTTTGTGCCAAGTTTGATGTTACCGTAAATTACGGACGTGTCAGCGCTGGCTGCTGGTTTTGCAACACCGGACACTTCAATAATGCCGCCGTCAAGCGTGATAAGTTCACCGCCAAGTTGTGTACCGAGTTCTAACGCAATAACGGCACCGTTTGTGACGTTAATAAAACCAATACCGTCATCAACGCCGTCACTGTTACGGTCGGCAACAACACCATACGACGCGGAATGAGTGTCTTCATACTTCAACTCAAATCGCCCCTTACTGACATTTGTAATACCGTAGTATTTCGAATCGCCGGTAGTTGTGTCACCCGCTTCGTTTGTTCCGTAAAGTTGCACGATACCTGTTCCGTCAATGTTAATAACAGAATTTGCGACACCGGTAATCTGGTCATAAAACTTAACATACGCGGCGTTCGCTGGCGTGATGTTTAGTACGCCGTCCTCCGCCATATAAACCGCGTTACTACCGCTCACGTCTGTATTACCATCAAACTTTACCGTGTAACCTTTACCCGGCGAGAGATTGACAGTTGAATGATTCTTGTTATCCGCAGGCGGATTTGGATTCGGATTATTCGAGTTTGCAACGTAATCCGTTGTACCGCCAATGTACATCGCACCGCCAAGACGTACAGCGGCGTTGCCAATAAATTCTGTTGTATGATTGAAGGTAATCACAGAACCGGAATTGACAATCAACGCACCGCCATCGTGTCCCGCTGTGTTTTCTTTGAACGACGCTAAGTTGTTAAACGTAAACACCGAATTCATCTCGGCATAAATCGCGCCGCCGTCAACTCCGGCTTCGTTACGAAGGAAACCGAGTTCCACAAGTGCTTTCTGCTCGTAATCAAGAGCGGTAGTCTTACCGCCGACCGCACCGTTAAACGTGAAGATAGAGTTATTAGCAATAATAGCACCGCCATGACGTGTCGCATAGTTATCACGGAAAACGACCGGTGTCCCCTGCGCAAAGGTGAACGTTGCACCGTTCGACAGCGAACGCTTTTCATATATACTTGTAACAGGCGGGTCGACCACGTTATCATAATACGTCTCTTCAAAATCAACAGGCCGTCCGTCAAACAATTTCTGACCAGTCCCATCATCCGTGAGTATATTGCTGTCAAAGAGTTGTTTTAACTCATCTTGACTAAGGTTGTAGGCAATATACATTCTATCTTCATAAAATATACTTTCAGGAACATCGTCGCCATAAAACGGATTTCCGGCGACAATCGCACCGCCGTCCGCCATTTTGTCCGGGTCTTCCGCCGCAAAGTTCCGTGTAAATTCAACGACACCGGATGGAGCGTTAAATGTGAACACGCTCTCATAAGTCGCTAGTATCGCGCCAGCACCGCCGTGACTGTTACCATCGTCAATATATGTATCCAGTGCGTTTGCAACGTTATCAATAAATCTGATAGTTCCGTTGAACGTGATTTCTGATTGCCGTTCCGCGAAAATCGCGCCTGCTTGTGTCGCGGACTTATTCTCAATGAATCGCGTTTCACGGGCGGTACCCGAATCGAATTTGAATATCGACCTATCGGCATAAATGGCACCACCACCGTCAAGCCACTGGTTGTTTACTCTTTGGATGGGTTCTTGCGAATAGTCCCGATAAGAGCCAAGTGTAAAATTTCCTTCAAAGATGGTCTCACCTTCAAATGTAAGTTTTGTCCACTCATTTTTTCTCGCATCCACTTGCGTTGCAATATAGTTATCTTTTTGTGCATCCGTCCATGCGTGCCATACGGCAGGAGAATTTATTCCTTGTTCAAGACTTGTATAAGCAGCGATTGCCCCGCCAATCTGGTATGCACTATTATTAACAAAAGCAACTACTTTGTCACTACTTGAGCTCAAGCCGGAATTGAAGAATAACTCTGTTGGAGTAAAAGATACCGCGGTACCATATATGTAAGCATCGTGCGCACCGATTGCACCGCCCATCATGTGTGAATAGTTGTACGCAAAAACCGTACTAGTCGGATTCATCTTGCTTTTGACAATATGGCTGTGGTCGTTGCCGCTATTAACATTATCCCCTGTACCGAAGTACATCTTCGCACCACGCGCCGCCATAATTGCGCCGCCAAAACCTGTGATGCTGCTAGTTGCTCGGTTTCCATAAAACTCTACATCTGACGCAAACGACATACTGGAATATTGTAGCGTGATAGCACCGCCAGCCGACGCGACGTTACCGTAATTGACTTCGCTGTTGTTCAGATATGTTGTATAATACAAACTGTATCCGTTCAATCTAACGTCGGAAGTAACAGTTTGTTCTGCGGCATAATTATGATAAATATAACCTGTTATATTGCCGTCTCCATCTAAAACAGGTTCATTATATCCCCAATTTTGCACTGCCCCTAAAACCCAAGCCCAGTTGCCGGTATTTTGTGCCATTAAACTCATTTTGAAGTCATTCCGATTGATTACACCACCAGAAACGGAAGGTACTACGTACCGTTCAAATGGTCCAAACAATCCAGACGGGCTGTCTTTCACGCCAAATTGCGTATCAGAGCCAAGCCACATTGACCGCAAATAAACATTACCAGTATAACCTTCATAGTCATCGAGATACTCCTCTAATGTAGTACTATAGCCGAGAACATCTTGCAACAACCCATCAATCTCACCATTATAGATTTTGAGTGAACCGTCTCCGAACGCGAACACTTCAACCTGATGTGTTGCCTTATCGAAGGTATGCGCACCATACCCGAAAATCGCTTCATTATCAAAATGAAACAGCGACCTATCTCCAAAAATTGCACCACCAAGAGCGGCTTCGTTGTTTTCAAATTGTACCCTGCTATTGAATAGATGAAAACTATCTCTGGCATCAACACCGCCGCCGTAGCCGCCAGCGGTATTACCGGGATTATGTCCGGCATAATCTATTGGAGTTACGCCAACCGATGATACATCTTTAATAAATTGTCCGCCGCCGAACGACACGGATTTGTCTCTGTTGCTAAAAACAACGTTAGCGTTGGCTTCACTATGAATACCGCCGCCGCTAATAGCATTGTTTCCCGACGACATTGACTGGTTGCCATAAAATTCTGTTCTATCATTGAAAATCAGATTACCGCCGCTCATCCAAATCGCACCGCCTGCTGACGCACCATTACCGCCTGTTTGCGTATTACTGTCGAATAACGCTGTTGAAAGGAAAGTAAAATCAGACGAGACCATCTGGATTGCGCCGCCCGAACTTCCGTTATTACTTATAAACTCCGCCGACGAATGGAACGTAAAAGGCGACCTTTCCGCGAATATAGCACCACCCCTACTACCAGAGTTACCAGTAGCCGTGTTATTTTCAAATACAACCACTCCCAAATGCACTTCTGAATCAACCGCACCAATAGCACCGCCATTGCCGCCGCCGCCGCGATACCCAGCGATATTTCCGCGAAATGTCCAAATACCTTCACCCTGATTGTCTGGATTGATACGGGAATTTGTTAAACTGATAGCACCGCCATTGCCATTTGCACTGTTACCAGAACCATAGACACCATCCGAACCGAAAACCATTCTCGTATCACCCAACACAATCAATGTTGAGTTATTTGTAAGATTCATAGCACCGCCAGCACCGCTATATGCTATGCCGGATGAGAATATCGCATCTGATTCAAATTGAAATGTGGAAGCGTCTGAATTAATAAAACCACCGCCAGTTCCAGCATAACCGTCTCTGAATGTATTGGCATAAGTTCCAAGTTGCCCGCCAGTCAACGGAGTGGTATCTACGGTTGAACGAAAGATGAATGTCGAATTCGCAGCCCAAATCGCACCGCCGGAACCGCCGCCGGTACCGCTATTTCCCCATGGACCTGCGCTTAATGTGTTTGCTCTGTTCCCTTGAAACAATGTATTTCCGTGAAAAATCGCGGAACTGCCTGAAGCCCAAATCGCACCGCCATTACTGCCCGCGTGGTTGTTAAGGAAAGTCAACGTTCCATTACCGTTAGGACGATAAGGTGTGTTTTCAGCGTTCATTGAAGCACCGGTGAGACTAACCGCACCGCCGTTTGCGGCTTCATTGTTGTCGAAGAGCATATCGGTTTCAGTCCATAAACGTCCGCCATTCAAGACAGAAACGGCACCGCCATAGCCGCTGCCACTTCTACGCGAAGCGTGTCTCAACGTCAACGAACCGGTAACAGTAAACGCAAGGTCGCCCGACACTGAAAACATCGGGTTATAGTATTGATTGTACGAGTTAGCGGCATTATAGTTGCTCATCGCCTCAATCGTTCTTGCACTATCACCATCAATCCTGACATACCGCTGCGCGTTGATTGTTGGAAATGCTCCATCAATTACACCGGCATTGTTAGTTGTGAGGTCATTTAACAACGATATTGTATTACCGTTATTAAAATTATAATTGGTGAGGAGGTTGATAGTACGGATTGAGCCCTTTAACGTTCCAGAACCGCCATTCCACCACCAATCATTAGCAGGAAAACCGTTCCATGGGTTAGGTATGGTATATCCATAACCCTGCCACCTGTCACCGTTACCGGTGGTACCGTTGTAAGAGGTAACATCATACTGCGCCCAAACGGAATCGCTCAAAGCAGCAATCAGGGCGACACCTGCCAGAAAGTATTTAGCCGTTTGAGACATAATTACTTTTCCTCTTCCGTAAGGACAAAATAACGAACGGCATAACCAGAGTAAACGAATCGCTGCCTCCCTGCCGCAATACACCTATTATTACGATAGACCGCAAGCCACATCGCAAAAATACACATTCCAACGTATCGGCAAATAAATAATGCGGATTATAGCCTATTTTTACAAAATAATTTCGTTATGTGAAAATAGGGAATGTAAGACG